>CAZTFZ010000071.1:0-8140 GCA_964613105.1 uncultured Porphyrobacter sp.
AGCAAAAGCAGCGGCGCAAAGGCCAGCCAATGGGCAATCAAGCGGCTCACCATAGCCCATTCCTCTGACACGCCGCGCAGGTGCAATTGGTCAAAAAAGCCAGCGTCCAAATCGCGTGTCACCAATTTTTCCAAAGGCAATATGCTGGCCAAAAGGGCCGCCACCCAGATGATGCCGCCGCCGGTTTGCGCCAGAACCTTGGGCTCTGGGCCAATCGCGAAGGGATAGAGCATCGCCACGGCGAGAAAGAACAGAAGCGGCAATAGGCTTCCCCCGGCGCGCCCGCCGGGCAGCAATGTCGCCAGATCGCGGCGCAATAGAGCGCTTAGCATGGGACATACTCCGCTAGGCTAAGGCTTTGCTTATTGGGCAGAGCAATCGGCTGGTGCGAAGCGGTGACGCAAATCCCGCCAGCGTGCTTGCAATGGCGCTCAATCTCTTTCTCGACGCGGGATTGTGCCTCGGTATCAAGGCCATTGAGCGGCTCGTCCAAAAGCCAAATATCGCAGCCTGCATTGAGCAGCCGCGCAAAGCTTGCGCGCTTACGCTGACCGGTCGATAAAAAGCGAACCGGCACCTCGAGCAGATCGTCCAATTGCATCAACGCATAAGCGGTTTCGGGCGCAGGGGGACGGTCTATCCGCTCCCAAAACATAAGCGCATCGCTAAGGCTTGCATGCTCATCAAGCGCTAGCCTTTCATCGATGAGAGCAAGGCTGCCGGCGCGTGTCACTGTGCCAGAAAATGCCGGGAGCAGCCCTGCCAATTGGCGCAGCAGGCTCGATTTGCCCAAACCATTCGCCCCGCCAATATGCAGAGCATCGCCTGCGCCAAGCTCAATCGAGAGCCCTGCGAACAGCACACGCATCCCGCGGCGACAGGCCAGATCATTTGCTGCGAGTTGCACTTGCATAGGCCAACCCGATAGGCAAAAGCCGATGGCAGGACAAGCGGCGCCAATGCGCCAAGGCTAAAGGGTTCATGCGATGGTCGAAAAACTGAGCGATATAGAATGCGAAACTTGGCTTGCAGCGCTCACTGATTGGTCGCTGACCGATAATGGCCAAGGGATCGTCCGCGAATTTGCTTTTGGCGATTTCAGCGAGGCTTTTGCTTTCATGACACGCGTGGCTATTCTGGCGGAGAAGCGCGATCATCACCCTGAATGGTCCAATGTCTACAATCAGGTTAGGATTGTGCTGACCACGCATGATGCTGCGCCGGAAGAGGGCGGGGCTTTGTCATTGCGCGATATGAAGCTTGCGAAAAAGATCAACGCGCTTCTGTGATTGCTGCGTAATCTAACATCCCGAGCTTAACGGCCCTATCTGCCAAGCGGTCTTGAGCTGTTGCGGTTTTCCTTACGAACACGGCCCGGCATCCAGCGGCTGGCAAAAGCAATTCTCTTGGCGGTTTTGCCCACCAGCGTGTGCAATTTGTCGCCATGGACAGCATTCCACGCAGCCTCTGCCACATCCTCGACGGGGCTGATCTCCAACCCTGCCTCTTCCACGCGGCCACGAATGATATCATTAGCGCTGCGATTGGGCGCTGCGTCAAGCAAGGGCGTATCGATAAAGGCAGGGCACAGCGAGCGCACTTTAATCCCGTCCTCGGCCCATTCTCCATCGAGGCATTCGGTAATACCGCGCACGCCGAACTTGGTGGCGCTATAAACCGAGGTTCCAGGCGAGCCGTAAATGCCCGCTGCGCTGGCGGTGTTGAGCAGGCAGCTGTCCGGCGCGGTCTTGGCCAAATGCGAGTGAGCGGCCTGCGCGCCGAACAAAACGCCTTTCAAATTGATATCAAGGCATGCCTCAATTTCCTGAGTGCTGTTTTCCGTCAGTGATCCGCCCAGCGCAATGCCAGCATTATTGGCAAGCACATCAATCCGTCCGCCAGCAGCGGTTGCAAAAGCGCTCAGTGCTTCGTCCCATGCCGCTCTTTCGCGCACATCGAAGACGTGGCTGTAGTGAAAGCCTCCAGCCAGCATCTCAGCGGTATCATTCATGCCCTGCTGATCAACGTCGCCAAGACCGATAAACCATCCGCGCGCGCCAAAATGCAGCGCTATCGCTCGGCCAATGCCAGAGCCGCCGCCGGTTATGAAAATTGCCTTGCGCGTTGCCATAATTAGTTTCTTTCTCTCACCAGTACTTTTTGAAAAGCCCGTTCTTCATGCAGGCGCTTTCCAAATTATAGAGCCGGATTATCGTACACATGCCAAGTGAAAATTGCCAAGCTGCCTCTGTGCGGCGTGAAACGATCGGCAAGCGTTCGGGCTTCCTTCTCGCTCGGGCGCTCTTTTAGGCTAAGCAATTTGCCAAAGCCGGCTTGCACCGCCAAATCGCCTGCCGGCCAGATATTGCCGCGCCCCTCGGCGAACAAAAGATAAATCTCAGCCGACCAGCGGCCAATGCCTTTGATCTTGGTGAGCTCCAAGATTGCTTCTTCATCATCGGTGGGAAGGTCGTCAAACTTGACCGCGCCTTCGCTCACCAGCTCGCATAATGATCGCGCATAGCCTTGTTTTTGGCGCGACAAGCCGCATGCGCGCAATGTGTCGAAATCACGGCTCAACAGCGTTTCTGGGGCAAAGCCTTCGCCCAATTCAACTTCCAGCTTGTTCCAGACAGAAGCGGCGGCCGCGACAGAGACTTGTTGACCGACAATAGTGCGCAGCAAGGTCATATGGCCGCGCTCTCTTACTCGGGTTTTGGGATAGCCAACCTTGGCCAAAGCTGCCGCTATTGCCGGCTCAATGGCTGCGGCTGCATCGATCCCAGCTTCCAACTGCTTTTGTGTCAGTCCCAAACCCATTCCCCATCATTCGTATTGTCCGACTATTGGCCCGAGCATAAGCCCCTGCTTGCCAAACGGCTTTATTCGCCTTAGCAGCGCGGCACATAAATCAACGCATATTTCAACATTCGCCCTACCGACAGGAGCAAGCCCACAATGCCAAAAATGATCGTTACCTCACGCGAAGGCACAGAATCTCAGATTGATGTCGAAAGCGGCCTCACTGTTATGGAAGCCATTCGCGACAATGGTTTTGACGAATTGCTGGCCCTTTGCGGCGGTTGCTGTTCTTGCGCGACGTGCCACATCCATGTCGACCCGGAATTTGCGGACAAACTTCCGACAATCACCGAGGACGAAGACGATTTGCTGGAAAGCTCCGATCACCGCAATGATAGCTCGCGGCTGTCCTGCCAAATCCCGTTTACCGATGATTTGGACGGTTTGAAGGTCACAATCGCTCCAGAAGATTAAGAGCGCGGGGCTGATCTCGCATTGCGCAAAGCTGCGCGTGGCTCTACCCCTTACACCTATGAACATTACCGCGCCATTCGGCTCCGCCCTTGAACTTATCGGCAAGACCCCGCTCGTCCGGCTGGAAGGGCCTAGCCGTGAGGCGGGCTGCGATATTTTCGGTAAATGCGAATATGCCAATCCGGGCTCCAGCGTGAAAGATCGCGCAGCGCTGTGGATCATCCGCGATGCAGAGGCGCGCGGCGACTTGAAGCCGGGTGGCACTATTGTCGAAGGCACGGCAGGCAATACCGGCATTGGCATTGCGCTGGTCGCCAATGCTTTGGGTTACCGCACGATCATTGTGATGCCCGATAATCAGTCCAAAGAGAAGATGGACACTTTGCGAGCGCTCGGTGCAAAATTGGTGACGGTGCCGCCAACGAAATATGCCGATCCGGCCCATTTCGTCCATACCTCGCGGCGCTTGGCGGAAGAAACTGAGGGCGCTGTATGGGCCAATCAGTTTGACAATACAGCCAATCGCAAAGCCCATATCGAAAGCACCGCGCCTGAATTGTGGGAGCAGATGGAAGGCCGGATTGACGGCTTTACCTGCGCCGCAGGCACTGGCGGCACAATTGCCGGTGTTGGCATGGGTCTTAAAGAGTTTGACGAGACGGTGCAGATTGCCTTGACCGATCCCCATGGCGCAGCGCTCTACAGCTATTTTGCGACCGGCGAATTGCGTTCTGAAGGCAGCTCTGTTGCCGAGGGGATTGGGCAAGGGCGCATTACCGCCAATCTTGAGGGCGCGCCGATTGATACGCAATTTCGTATCTCGGATGAAGAAGGCCTCAGGCACATGGCTCAATTGCTGCGTGATGAGGGGCTGTGTCTTGGTCTGTCGAGCGGAATAAATGTGGCTGGCGCAGTTGCGCTGGGTAAGAAATTGGTCGCTGATGGCCGCGAGAACCCGCGCATTGCGACCATTTTGTGCGACACTGGTTTTCGCTATCTTTCAACGCTCTACAATGCTGATTGGCTCGCTGAAAAAGGCTTGCCTGTGCTTGATTGGCTGCAAGAGAATGACGGCTGATCGCCAATGAACAATCGCCCAGCACATTCTGATCGGTCGGCTCCTTTGGCTGGCACGCGCGAGCAGGCGATCCAACGCCTTCAAATCGGCATTGGCGGGGTGGTCATGATTGTGCTGCTGGTTGGGCTTGTTGGCTTGATTGATGGCCGCGCTGATGAAACCGAAAGAACATCCGTGCCCGAAGCCTCTGCTACCAGCGCTCCAGAGGAGGAGGCTGCGCCTGAGGACCCGCTAGTAGAGGCGGGCGTTGTGCCCGATTTACCTGCGACGCCGGAAACCGACGCTCCGCAAGAACAGTCAATCTTGCCCGAGCAGGGCGTTGGTCTGCCCGATGGAGCAATTGGGGCTTCCGAGTTAAACGATTTGGGCGATGACGGCGCTGGGCAGCAATAATCAGCGCCGCCTCATGCGGCTAAGCCTTGGCATTGCGGCAAGCCTTGCAAGTTTGGCGCTGACAGGCTGCGACAAGACAGCTTGGAGCGGGGGCGAGCAGCAAAGCGCATCTTTATCTGCTGAAGAACGCAAGCCCTTGGGGCTTATGACGAGCCTGCCGATCTATTGGCCCGAAGCGCCCGAGTTTGATGATCTTCTGGCCGAGAACGCCCAAACAAGCTGGGTGCGCGGCGCGATTGAGCAGGCCTACGCAATTCAGCCGCTCGATGTTCTGGACGAGGCTTCGCTTGCGCCGCTCTCTCATTTGATCCTTGCCCAACCTCGGGCTTTGTCAGGCGCGGAAAATGTCGCTCTGGATGCTTGGGTGCAGGCGGGTGGGCGAGTCCTGATCTTCGCTGATCCGATGCTTACGCAAGGCTCGGCCTTTGCCTTTGGCGATTCTCGCAGGCCGCTTGGCGTGGCATTGCTTTCGCCCATTCTAGCGCGCTGGGGCCTTGAGCTGACCTTTGATGACCAGCAGAGCGGCGACGTGCGTGTGGCCCGAGCCTTTGATATGGAACTGCCGGTAAAGCTTGCAGGCGCTTTTCGCGCAAAAGCGGATCTGGCGAGAGACGAAGCAGAGCAAGCGCAATGCGATCTCGGCCCGCAAGGCATAGTCGCTCGCTGCGTCATTGGAGCAGGCTTTGCGCTTATCATTGCCGATGCGGCTTTACTAGAAGAGGGCGGGCCCGAAGGGGGCAGTGAGGGCGATCATTCCCATGGCTCCAGCGCTGGCCCAAACGGCGGTGACGAGCATGACGAGCGCCATCGCCCAGAGCATTCAGTGTCGAGCGAGCAGCGCGCCGCATTCGATGCCTTGCTAAGCATGGCCTTTAACCCCGCCTAAGACTTGGTCAAAGCGCCGGTTTGGGCCTGCTAGCTCCTGCCAGTCAGCCGATCCACAACATCACCACAGGGCAGATTCGCATATTTTGGGGATTTTGCGGGATGTTTATCCCCGGCAGTAAGGTCTCGCGGATGAAAACCACGTATTCCAACGGGTTTCGGCGATTTCCTAACAATCTTATGAGATATGACTTGGTTCAAAATACATAAGAAAATTAGTATGTTAAAGACAAATCCCCATAAATCCCTTATTTTTCCCTTCCATCCCGCTTCTCTGGCGGTTATCCCTTCATTTGGACGGGAAAAGATTCTTACGAATTGGTCTTGTGCTGAGCGCGCTTCAGGGCGGCTTTTGCGACCAAATGTTTGTGGGCTTTTTTGCTGGGCGGAGCGCTGTTTGGGCATGAAAATTGGCCAAGCGGATCGAAAACGGGGCCTGTTAAGGTGAGCGATAAAGCGGTGGATTTTGGAGGATTTAGCGGTCAGGCCTTTTCGCTCGCGGGCGATAAGGGGCGCTATGTCTTGCCTCCGGCATTCCGCAAGGCTGTCATCGAAAGCTCTGATGGCAGCACTTTGTGTCTTGCCAAGCATGATCGCTGGAATTGCCTCACTGGTTTTGGTCTATCGCGCAAGTTTGAATTGGAAACGCAGCTCGACCGCGAGGAGGAGCGCGCGCTTCGGCTAGAGCGTGATTTTGACCGAGAGGCGCGTTCGAGCCAGCTCAATGGCTTTGTTGAATTGCCTTTCGACCGAAGTGGCCGGTTTGTTATGCCTGATTATCTGCGCGAGTTGGCAGGCGTTGAGGGAAGCCTCTTTTTCCAAGGCGGCGGACGCTTCTTCACGATTTGGAACCCGGCGCATTTGCAGGCCATGGGTGATGATTGGGCAGCTGCAAAAGCGGCTTGTGCAGCATTGGCCTCTGACGCGAAGGGCAAGGGCAAATGAGCGCTCGTCCATTAACCGATGCTGCCAATGCCGCTGCTTCAACGCGGCATATTCCCGTGCTTTTGGATGAAGTTATCGGGGCGATTGACCCGCAGCCCGGTGACGTCGTTATCGATGCGACATTCGGTGCCGGAGGGTATTCGCGCGCTTTGCTAGAGCGCGGCGCGCGGGTCTATGGTTTCGACCGTGATCCCAATGCGATACGCGACGGCGCGGCCCTCGTGGCGGAATTTGACGGCCAGCTCACTTTGCATGAGCGGCAATTTTCGCAATTGCTCGAAGAGATGGCGCAAGAAGGCGTCTCAAAACTTGACGGGATTGTCTTTGATATTGGCGTGTCGTCCATGCAGCTTGACGAGGCGAAGCGCGGCTTTGCCTTTTCTTCTGATGGCCCGCTTGACATGCGGATGAGCCAATCGGGCGAAAGCGCTGCGGATTTCCTCAACACTGCCGATGAGGGCAAGATTGCCGATGTGCTCTATCTATACGGGGAAGAGCGCCAGTCGCGCCGTGTTGCGCGCGCGATAGTGGCTGCGCGCCCCTTATCGACCACAGGGGATTTGGCGGGTGTTGTGCGCAAGGCGCTTGGGTTTAAGCCGGGCGCGCATCAGCCTCGCAGCAAGGGCTCAAAGGCGCCCAAAGATCCTGCAACGCGCAGTTTTCAGGCGGTTCGCATCCATGTGAATGGCGAGCTTGATGAGCTTTCTATGGGGCTATCTGCGGCAGAAGGCCTGCTTGGCGAGGGTGGCCGCTTGGCTGTCGTCAGCTTTCACAGTCTGGAAGATCGCATTGTGAAGCGCTTTTTGCGAGATGCCTCTGCGCGCTCAGCTGGATCGCGCCACTTGCCGCAAACAGCGGCTCCCGAAGCTGTATTCACTAAGGTCAGCAAAGCTATTCGCGCAAGCGATGCAGAAGTGACGCGTAACCCCCGCGCGCGCTCTTCTGTATTGCGTTACGCGGTCCGCACTAGCGCGCCGTTCCGGCCCGATAGTGAGCCTGGCAAGCGGCCACAAGCCGCCTTCACAAAAAGGGCTGCTGCATAATGGCGGATAAGCATCCTCGCCTCGGCGGACCATTGGTCCAGCCCAAGCGAAGCAAGGGCAGCCGCTTGCGCCAAATCGGCTGGAATGCAGTGCCGGTCATTTGTCTCGCTTTGTTTCTTGCGCTTTCCTTTCAAGTGAACGCAGTGAAGCGCGAGGTATTGCTCGCCGAGCGTCAAATCATCGCTCTAGAGCGCGAGAAAATGATGCTCGAAACAGAGTTTCAAACACGCGCAAGTCAGCGCCAATTGGCCCAGTGGAATGCGCTGGAATTTGGCTATAAAGCGCCGAATGCTGGCCAATTTCTCGAAAGCGAGCGGCAATTGGCTGCTCTTGGTACGCCAAGGGCTGTTTCTGCTCCTGATCCCATTCGGGTTGCTATGGCGCCGATGCCAACACAAGAGCATTTTCTGCCCGATTGGGCGCGAGGCTTGGCTGAGATCGCCGATGATGCCATGAGTGATGACGCAGATACAGCACCGCAATCTGGTTCGAGGTCAGGTGGTGACAGTCGCGCAGATAT
>CAZTFZ010000072.1:0-8086 GCA_964613105.1 uncultured Porphyrobacter sp.
GCAGGCGCTGTTGCTGGAGCGCCCGCTGGCACTGCGGGCCTTGGTGTTGATGGCGCTGTGGCTGGCGCACCAGCTGAGGTTGATCTTGCCGCTTCGCTTGCCTCTGAAAACCGAGTGCGGATTGATGCGCCGCGCCTTACCGGCTCAATCAATCTTACGAATGGCACAATCGACGATATCGAGCTTAAGGATTACCGCGAGACAACCAAGCCCGATAGCGAGCTGGTGCGTCTGTTTGCCCCGCAAGGCACAGCGGCCCAGCACTATGCCGAGTTTGGTTTCCTGCTGAATGGTTCGCGCGCTGATGCGGCCACTGCATGGCAGGCCGATGGCGAGGTTTTGAGCCCTGACAGCCCGATCACTTTGACCCGCGATAATGGCGCAGGGCTAACCAGTACCATCACCCTCACCATTGACGACAATTTCATGCTGACCGCCAAGCAAAGCGTTGCCAATGCTGGCGAGGCGGCTGCTGTGGTGCAGCCCTTCGCCTTGATAAACCGGACCAGCAGCAATGCTTCGGCTGATGAGTTTATTGTTCACGCAGGCATGATCGGTGTCTTTGATGGCACGCTCGATGATGAATATGGCTATGACGACATGCCCGAAACCGGCAAGGTTGCGCCCGAGGGTGATGCGGCATGGCTCGGCTTTTCTGACCGATATTGGTTGTCAGCTCTCGTGCCGGGTCAAGCCGATGCAGGCTCGACCGAGGCATCTTATCGCGCGCTTGGCAGCGAGCTTTTCCGCAGCGAGGTCATCTACGGCGCAGCAACTGTCGCTGCGGGCGCGGTTCACAGCCAGACCACCCAGCTTTTCGTTGGCGCGAAAGAGAGCCAATTGCTCGATAGCTATGCTGACAGCGGGATCGATAAATTCGGCCTTGCGATCTCTTGGGGCTGGTTCCGCTTCTTGGAAAAGCCGCTTTTGTGGCTCTTACGAAATCTGTTTGAATTGGTCGGAAATTTTGGCGTTGCGATCATTTTGCTGACCGTGCTGGTGCGTGGGCTTTTATTCCCGATTGCGCAAAAGCAGTTTGGATCCATGGCCGCGATGAAGGCGATCCAGCCGCAGATGAAGGCCATTCAAGACCGGCACAAGGACGATAAAGTCAAAGCGCAGCAGGAAATCCAAAAGCTGTTCAAGGAAGAGAAGGTCAATCCTTTGGCCGGTTGCTTGCCTTTGCTGCTGCAAATTCCGATCTTCTTTGCCTTGTACAAAGTGCTCTATCTGGCGATCGAAATGCGCCACCGCAATTTCCTATGGATCGAGGATTTGTCCTCGCCCGATCCTGCGAAAATCCTCAACCTGTTTGGTCTTTTGCCCTTCGATCCGCCGAGCTTCCTAGGCATTGGCGTGCTCGCGATTGGTCTGGGTGTCACCATGTGGCTGACTTTCAAATTGAACCCAAGCGCGATGGACCCAGTTCAGCAGCAAATCTTCAACATTATGCCTTGGGTGCTGATGTTTGTGATGGCGCCTTTTGCCGCTGGCCTTCTGCTCTATTGGAACACCAGCAATATTCTTACGCTCGCACAGCAAGGCTATCTCTATTCCAAGCATCCGCAATTGCGAGCGGCGGCTGATAAGGAAAAGGCTGAGAAAGCCAAAGCCGCTGACAAAAAGGCCAAGAGCTAAGCGCTTTTGCGCGAAGGCTCGTGACGCTCATGGAAGAGGCAGACCTCAAACGGCTCAATCGGCAGGCTGAAAAGATGTTTTCAGGACGGGTGGAGTTTTTGCTTTCCGCTCCGCAGCTGAAATTCCTGCCCGATGCAACCGTGCCCGAAGTGGCCTTTTGTGGCCGGTCTAATGTGGGCAAAAGCACGCTTTTGAACGCATTGACGGGACGCAAATCGATTGCGCGGACCTCTGTGACGCCGGGCCGCACGCAAGAACTCAATTTCTTTGAAGTGGGCGAGCCGACGCAATTTCGCCTCGTCGATATGCCGGGCTATGGCTTTGCCAAGGCGCCTGTTAAAGTGGTCGAGAAATGGCGTAAGCTGGTGCGGACCTTCCTCAAAGGCCGCGCGGTTTTGGAGCGCACCTTGGTGCTGGTCGATAGCAGGCACGGCCTAAAAGATGTCGACCGCGAAATGATGACCATGCTGGACGAGGCAGCGGCAAGTTACCGCGTTGTCCTGACCAAGGCCGACAAAATCAAGGCAAGCACGCTTGACGAGGTCAGCGCCAAAGTGGCCGATGAAATCCGCAAGCACCCGGCCGCTTTTCCTGTGCTGCATGTCACCAGCGCTGAAAAAGGCATGGGTCTGCCCGAATTGCGCGCGGCCTTATTGCACGATGCTTTGGGCACGAACTTGCCCGACTAGTATGCCTGATTAGTATAGGCGTTTAGGCGCGGCTTTTGCGCGGGTTTCGACCCTTGATGGGGATCACCGCTGCGCTTTCCTGCGGCAACCGGTTCCAAATATCGAGGGCTGCAATTTTATAGCCTTCAGCCAAGGTCGGATAGTTGAAGCTGTGCTCTACGAAATAGTCGATTGTGCCTTGATGCGCGATCACAGCTTGACCGATATGAACGAGCTCGCTTGCCCCTTCGCCGATGATATGGACACCGAGAAGCCGCCCAGTGGCTTGTTCGCACACCAGTTTCAACACGCCGTATTCCATGCCCATTATGTGCCCGCGCGATGTCTCTCTAAAGCGAGCGACCCCGCATTCATAGGCAATGCCTTTGCTGCGCGCCTCATCCTCGGTGAGGCCAACAGAAGACAATTCGGGCACGGCATAGACGCCGTATGGATGCACGTCTTCTGCCGATGACAGGGTTTCGCCAAAGGCATGGCAAGCGGCTGCTCGGCCTTGCTCCATAGAGGTAGAGGCAAGGCTAGGAAAACCGATGATATCGCCCGCCGCATAGATATGTGGTTGAGCGGTTTGGAAGGTTGAACGATTGACCTCTAGCCGCCCACGCGTGTCGGCCTCTAGCCCGGCGGCGGCGAGGTTTAGGCTGTCGGTCGCGCCGACCCGGCCGGCGGTGAATAAGACTGTGTCAGTGCTGACTTGGCGACCATCTTTTAGGTGGCAGATAGGCTTGCCCGAAGGTGCAAAGCTGACTTCCTCAACGCTCGTGCCGAGTTTAAGCGATATGCCGCGATCACGCATTAAGTGAACCAGATGATCGACGATCTCTTTGTCCATAAATTCGAGCAAATGCTCGCGCGGCTCGATGATCGTAACGGGCACGTCCATTGCGCTAAAAATGGTCGCATATTCAATGCCAATCACGCCTCCGCCAACCACGGTAAGACTGCGCGGCAGGCGCGGTTTTAGGATGAATTCATCGCTATCGATCACGCTAGTGCCGTTAAAGGGCAAGTGATCGGGGCGGTATGGCCGAGTGCCAACACTGATGAGAGTGTGTTTTGCCTCAACCCGCTCTGTCACTTGCTGATTGTCGAGCCAGCGATCAATCGCAATACGGTGCGGGGTTTCAAACCGCCCGCGCCCGGTCATTGTGCGAACGCCATTGCGAGCAAATTGATGCTCCAACACGCTGACTTCGAAGTCGAAGGTTTTCTTGAGGCGCATTTCAAGGTCAGCGCATTCAATCTCTGACTTAGGGCGATAGCCTGCCCCGTAAAAGCCGCGCTCGCGCCAGCCCGACAGGTTGAGCGCTGTTTCGCGCAAGGTCTTTGATGGAATTGTGCCTGTGTGCAAAGAGACACCGCCCACTTGCTTGCGGTCATCAATCACCAGAACAGTGCGCCCCAGTTTCGCAGCTTGAATAGCGGCACGGCGACCGGCAGGGCCGCTGCCCAGAACGACAAGATCGAAGCTGGGCAAATCGGATTGCTGACAGGCTGAATGGTCTTTTGGGGGATTGTTCTTGGCCAAAGTGCGGGCGCTCCTCTTGCGGCATCTGCGCGAGGGGCAAGCGTAAGCTGATTAGCCCTTACTCCTTATTGAGGTGCCACTAGGGGCAATACCTAGTCGATTGCTTGTTTAGTCGCGCGCGAACAGATTTGCGTCATCTGCGAAGGCCTTCATCTCGATCGCATTGCCGCTTGGATCGCAAAAGAACATGGTGGCTTGCTCTCCTCGTTGGCCTGCAAACCGAACCGTGGGCGCGATGACAAATTCGACGCTTGCCTCTTCCAGCCTAGCAGCAAGCTTGCGCCAATCATTCATTGCCAAGACGACACCAAAATGAGGGACAGGCACAGCGTCGCCATCGACTGTATTGGCGGCTTTGGGCGCCGATTGATCGCTAAGGTGCGCAACGATTTGGTGACCGTAAAAGTCAAAATCGACCCATTCTTTGTCGCTGCGGCCTTCTTTGCATCCCAAAAGCTCGCCATAAAACGCTCGCGCTTCTCCAAGGTCATGGACGGGGAAGGCGAGGTGGAAAGGGCGCAATGTCATAAGCTTGGTGATGCCTCTAAAGACCTAGGGCGGCAACATCCAAAACGCCCTATCATACAATTATAAGTCTTGTAACGCGTTCAGCCTCGACAACGAATTGCTGAATAACTAGGCTCTCAAAAGAGCGCTGTTTTGCAAATCGACACGGGTAAAGCTGATTTTATGAAACTGATTTTGGGCAATAAGAATTATTCGAGCTGGTCTTTGCGCGGATGGCTGGCTGCCAAGCAATCGGGCCTTGGCTTTGAAGAGATTATTGCGCCTCTATACGGCGAAAATTGGGACGACCGCCGCACCTCTGGGGGCTTGCGTCCGTCTTTTGGCCGAGTGCCGATCTTGTGGGATGAGGAAAACGTCGTGTGGGACAGCCTTGCGATTATGGAGTATTTCGCTGACCGCGTTGGGCGCGAGCGCTTCTGGCCCAAGGATGAAAGCGCGCGCGGAATGGCGCGTTCGATGGTCACCGAAATGCACAGTTCTTACGGCGCATTGCGGAGCGAATGCCCCATGAACATCCGCCGCAAGTTTGAAGGCGCGCAATTATCGCCAGCCTGCCAAGAGGACATCGTGCGTATTCTTGGCCTTTGGGCAGAGGCGCGCGCTCGCTTTGGGTCTGGCGGACCATTTTTGTTCGGCACATTTGGCGCTGCGGATATCTTCTACGCGCCCATCGTGAGCCGCTTTATCAGCTATGAAGTGGCCGTTCCGGGCTTTGCAGCGACCTATATGCAGGCCATTTGGGAGCATGAGTGGATGCAGGAATGGATCGCTGCCTCTGAGAATGAAGAATGGGTGATTGAGCAATATGAAGTCACACCGCAAAACGGCTAGGCTGACTGGGTTGGCGGCGTTTGCCGCGCTCGCTTTGGCTGTGTTTTCTTCTGCTCCTGCAATGGCTTGGGGCTTTTTCGCACATGGCAAGACGGCTGAGATTGCCGAGCTGAATGTCAGCGGCGAAACGCGTGCAAAGATGCAGCGCTTGTTCGCTTATGAGCATTTGCTGGGCACACCCGAATGCAGCATTTCTACCATTGAGGAAGCTTCGGTTTGGCCCGATTGTGTGCGCCGGACGCGGTGGCGCTGGGGGCATACTGCGGCATGGCATTATCGCACTGCCCCAATTTGCGCGCCTTATCAGCCAGACCGCAATTGTGCCGGCGGCAATTGCATCCTTGCCCAGATAGAGCGCAGTCAAAGAATGCTCGCTGATGAGAGTTTGCCTGGACACATTCGCTTAGAAGCACTGGCATTTATGGTGCATTTTGTTGGCGATGTGCACATGCCGCTGCATTCGGGCGACAAAGACGACCGCGGAGGGAATGATCGCACGGCAGCCTATGGCATTGCGCCGGGGCTCAACCTTCATTGGATTTGGGACGGCCCCTTGGCAGAACGAGCGATAACCAGCGCAAACCCCACCTTGGTGCGTGTTTATAGCCAGCAAGAGCGAGCCGAATTGGCTGACGGGGACGCTGCTGAATGGGGCCGTGAGAGCTGGCAATTGGCTCGTGATTTTGTCTATCCCAACGCATTTGATACCGACCCTTGCGCAGGAGATTTGCCCAAGGAGACCGCGCTAACGCAGGCCGATATTGTCGCAGCAATCCCGATTAGTCAGCGCCGCGTGACGCAAGCAGGGCTTCGCATTGCAAGGATGTTGGATGAGGCTTTCGCGCCCGGGCCATGGGCCGCTCCGGCGCGCAACTAGCACGAACAAAATTTGCAAAAATCGCACTTGGGATTTGGCGCATAGTCCTGCTAGCACGCAAGGTATGACCAAACTTGCTCTTGATCTGGCAAAGCGGCTGATTGCTGCCCCAAGCGTTACCCCTGCAACGGGCGCTGTTTTCGATGCGATGGAGGCAATGCTGACCCCGCTCGGCTTTGATGTGCATCGCTTTATTGCAGGCACTGGCGCTGACGGCACTCCAGAGGCTCCGGTTGAGAATCTGTTCGCGATTAGGCGCGGGCCCGAGGGTTCTAAGCATTTTGCCTTTGCTGGGCATTTGGATGTGGTGCCTCCCGGACCCATCGGAGAAGGCGGCTGGTCGAGCGATCCGTTTGTGCCAGAAGAACGGGGCGAGCTTTTATACGGGCGCGGCGCGGTTGATATGAAGGGCTCGATTGCCAGCATGGTCGCTGCTGTCGCGGATGTCCCGCAAGAGGCTGGCGCGATCAGCTTCATCATTACAGGCGATGAAGAAGGCCCAGCGCTTTACGGCACGCGCGCGCTGATTGATTACATGCGCGAGAACGACGCAGAGCCGGATCTGTGCCTTGTTGGCGAGCCTACTTCGGTCAACAGCCTCGGCGATATGATGAAGATCGGGCGGCGCGGCTCGGTCAATATTTGGATTGAGGCAGAGGGCACGCAAGGCCATGTTGCTTATCCGCATTTGGCCGATAACCCCTTGCCAAGATTGATCGCAATTTTGGCCGAATTGGATGCGCTAGAGCTCGACCAAGGCACCGATTGGTTTCAGCCCAGCAATTTGGAAGTGACCGATCTTGAGGTCGGCAACCCGGCCCATAATGTCATCCCGCCAAAGGCGACCGCGCGCATTTCCATCCGCTTCAATGATCTGCATTCTGGCGCTAGCCTGTCTGCGCTGATCAGCGATATTGCGCAAAAACATGGCGGTGTGGCTAAGCCGATTATTTCTGGCGAGCCGTTCTTGACCCCGCCGGGCAAGTTTAGCCAGATTATCGCCGATGCTGTCGAGGCAGAGACTGGCGTAGCCCCCGAAGCCTCCACTACGGGCGGCACGTCGGACGCTCGGTTCCTGCGCGCAGTTTGTCCTGTGATTGAATTTGGCCTTTGCAATGCAACCATGCATAAGCGCGATGAGGCTGTGGCGATCCCTGATTTGGATCGCTTGGCACGGATTTATACGCGGGTCGCAAAAGCCGCGCTTGCCCTAGACTAGTCGGAGACGCAAAAAATGCTGAGCGCGTGGTTCAAAATACCCTTGTGGCAACGCGTTATCGGCGCGCTTATTCTCGGCATTATTGTCGGGCGCATTTGGGGGCCAGATGCCGCCAGCATCAAAATTATTGGCGATGTCTTTATCGGCTTTATCAAAATGCTGGTGGTGCCGCTTATATTCTTCAGCCTTGTTGCAGGGGTCGCGGCCATTGGCGATCTGCGCAAGCTGGGCAGTGTTGGCTGGCGCGCTTTGGCGCTGTTCGTGGTGAGCGGTCAGATCGCGGTCTGGCTTGGCCTAGGGTTGGGCACATGGCTTGCGCCGGGCGCAGGGGTGGACACTTCTGCGATTGATAAGGGCGCGACACCTCAGCCCAATGAAACCAGTTTTAACGACATGATCCTTGGCATGATCCCGCAAAGCCCCGTGCAAGTGATGGCGGACGTCAATGTCCTGCCGCTGATCATTTTCTCTTTGCTGATCGGGATCGGCATTTTGATGGCCAAGGAAGAGGGCGAGCCTGTGCTTAAAATCTTCGAATCTGGCAGCGTTGTCATGCAAAAGGTCACGATGGTGGTGATGGAGCTGACCCCCTTTGGCGTCTTTGCGCTGATGGCTTGGGTGGCAGGCACGCTGGGCCTTGATGCGCTGGCGGCCTTGGGCAAATTGGTCGCATTGAATTACATTGGCTGCTTGCTGATCATCTTTGTGATGTATTCGGCGATGATCAAATTCATCGCAAAGCTGCCGGTGGTGGACTTCTTTCGCGGCATTATCGA
>CAZTFZ010000073.1:0-4780 GCA_964613105.1 uncultured Porphyrobacter sp.
TCGCCATTCCAATAAAGCTGGTCATTGGCATCCACTCTGACCGTGTTTTCTGCTCCGACCGGCAATTTGCCCTCGCCATTGGGAAGCGGCACGTCGAGCGAATTGGTGGCAAGCGGCACGGTGATGATCAGCATAACAATGAGCACGAGCAAGACATCAATCAAAGGCGTCGTGTTGAGCTCTCCCATTGGCCGGGATGAAATACGCTTGGCGGCGGCCGGATTGGTTAGGCTAATCCCGCGTGTTGCATTGGCATATGGCATTGTCTGCTCTCCTCTTTGATGATTCTCTTGATCTGGTCCGTTTGCTTGTTCTCGTCTCACTTGTTCGCAGAAGTAATGGGACAAAGTATCATCAAAGGGGCGTTTGGTCAAAAAGGGGGCTAAAAGAGAGCCTTGGCGCTAAGGATTGCCCAAGCGATCGCGCGCCGAATTTTGCGCCGATTTGCACACCGCTTGCACCTTGATTGCTCACCTTGATTTCTGGCACAAAAAAGGGGCAGCAAAAGCCGCCCCTCCTTCTATTCTATGTGCAAAAGCTAGTGCTTTATTGAGCGTTCGCTGACTTGCCAAAGGTGCGATACCGCTCGTTACCGACGAAACCGAACTTGGTTACGCCAGAGCTTTTGATGATATCGAGCACGCGTGCAGAGATTTGATAGCTAGCCAAAGGCTCGGGCTCAAATTGCAGCTCCGGCTCGGGATTGATGCCCAAGGTTTGTTGAAGCACAGTGACCAATTGGCCTTCGTTGATCGGAGTGCCATTCCACAGAATAACGTCCTGCGCGGTGAGGATCAGCTTATTCTTATCGGGCTCAACCACCACTTGATCGGGGGCGTCGCTGGGTTGCGGCAGATCGATATCGACCGAGTGCGTCGCAACTGGGATGGTAATGATGAACATGATGAGAAGAACGAGCATGACGTCGATAAGCGGCGTCGTGTTCATTTCCATCATCGGCGATCCATCGTCTTTACCGCCTGACATTGCCATTTGGAAAATTCCTTAGATTGTTTGCCTGATTAACGTGAACTGGCCTTAGCCGTTCGGATCAACCGGGTTCGAGATGAAGCCAACGGTCGGATAACCGGCCGCTTGGATGTTAAAGATCGCGCCAGCAACGCATTGCCACGGGGCATTTACATCGCCGCGAATGTGCACTTGTGGGATCTTATCAGGATCTTCCATAATTGCTTCTGGTCCGCCGGCGCGCTTAACAATACCGTCGAGCCGTGAAAACGCTTCGTCAAAAAGCTCTTCAGAGGTCACTGGTGTGATATTGTTGAAATAGACCCTGCATTGGCCTTGCCGTGCTGCGCCTTCAAAACCGGGTTCACCAGCACTGCGGCCAGCGGCATCGGTTGAAGTGATCGTTAGAAGCAGGTTTTCAACCTTATCTTTCGATTCTGTCGTTTCCATCACTGGAATACGCAGCTTCTCAATCGTCTGGATCGCAACGGGAACTGCGATCAAGAAGATGATCAGCAAAACCAGCATCACGTCAACCAGAGGCGTGGTGTTGATGTCTGACATGGGCGTTTCACCGCCGTCGCCTCCCATCGAAACTGCCATGGCTTATCCTATCCGTAAACTGTTGTTGGTTCGAAAATTGGGAGCCAGCGGGGCAGCATCATTATGACGCTGCCCCAATGACTATCCAACAGGGCTTAACGCTTGGCCGGAGCCGCAGGCGCGCTCTTCACTGTCTTAGCCGGAGCCGCTGACAGGAAAGTCGGTTTAACCGTACCCTTCGAGTTGATGTTAGCGAGCAGATCGGTGGAGAAACCGCTGAGCATTTCAGCAATCCGCTTATTGCGGCTTTGCAACCAGTTGTAAGCCATAACCGCAGGCACAGCCACAAGCAGACCAATCGCGGTCATGATCAAGGCTTCACCAACCGGGCCAGCAACCTTATCGATCGATGCTGAACCAGCGAGGCCGATGTTGATCAGCGCGCGGTAGATACCGATAACCGTACCCAGCAGACCAACAAACGGTGCGGTCGCGCCAGTGGTTGCCAAGAATGGCAGCCCGCCAGCAAGCTTTGAGCCAATCGCAGCTTCTGAACGAGCGAGCGAACCGTGGAGCCAATCATGGGCTTCCAGGCTATCGGCCATTTTGCCGTGCTGATCATCGGCAACGACAGCATCGTCAACCAACTGGCGCCATGCGCTGTTCTTTTCAAGCTTGTTAGCGCCTTCTTTAATGCTTGGCGCTTTCCAGAACTGGCTGGTCACAGCGTTATACTGTTTGAAGACCTTTTGCTGTTCGAGCCATTTGGTGATGAGGATGTAAAACGATCCAATCGACATGATGACCATAACTGCAAGGATTGCCCAAGCAATTGGGCCGCCCTCTTCCATGGCTTGTACAAAGCCAAAAGCGTTCTTGGGAGCATCACCTGCTGCTGCGAGAAATTGAAGTGTCATAGCGAGTAGTCCTTTTGAGTAATGTCACAGGCGCGCTAGGCGGGCCCAGTGGTTATTCTAATTGATTTGGTAACGGATCGAGATTCCCCAGGAACCCGAAACGGGATTGCCTGCATCGTTCAAAGCGGGGTCAAATCTGGCGTAGCGCGTCATGCCTTTGCACGCTGCGTCATCCAGCACTTTTGATCCGCTCGAGCGGGAAACCCTGCATCCAGAAACGCGGCCATTCGCGCCGACGGTTACAGAAACGCCGACCGTGCCTTCGACCTCTTCACGAAGAGCGCGTGATGGATAGTTCTCGACGATCCGGCGCTGCCAACGGCTTTGCCCCTTAGGCTGCGCATCGCGAGCCTGTGACGGCGGCGGCGGAGGAGCTGGCGGAGGAGCTGGCGGTGCTGGCGGAGGAATAACCTGAGCCGGCGGCGATGGCGGAGGAATTTCCGCTTGCGTCTGAATTGGTGGCGGCGCTGGTGCGATGTTGATCGGCGGTGGCGGCGCTACCGGTGGAGGAGGCGTATCCGGCTCGGGCGGTGGTGGCTCGTCCGGTTCCTCTTCAGGGGGTGGTGGCTCTTCAACATCGATCGTGGTCACACGTTCGAGCACTTTGGTGGCAGCCTCGTAAGCGAGACCAGTGACCAAAGCATAGCCAATGAAAATATGAATGAGCGCAACGATAACAATCGCAACGATGCGATTGCCGCTCATCTGTTGATCAGCATATGCCATTTAGTAGCATCACTCCATCATCCTTACCGGGAAAGTCCGGCATCAATAATGCACTCACAATGCTTTGCAATAAAGCTCGCTGCGAGTGCCCGACTTTTGCACCCACACGCGAATCACTTGCGCGATGATCGGTTCTGGCTCCTAGCCCGACCCATCTTCCCCGAAATGATCCGCCCGCAGATCAGCCAAACGACTATTCTTTAGTCTGTTAAGCAGTTCGCCATCATTAGCCATCAAGGCACATCACCGCAAATGCTTTATGGGTTAAGCTGCGATTCAGTGGTTTTCGGCTTAGTTTAGAGCTATCTAACGGCCTTTCCGCGATGGGGCCAAAATCCGCCTCAACATTTCGCTCACAAACATAGGAACCTGCCATGCTTGTCCCAAGAGCCCCATTTCGATTCGCAAGTGGTCTTGCCGCCATAGCGATAGGCTGCGCCTTTCTGCCCGCAAATTCGCTGTTGGCGCAAGGGGCTGAGAGATCGCCTCAGCAGGGCCAAATTGCTCCGGCGCAAAGCTATGCAGACCTCGCTGATTTGGCCGATGAAACGCCGCTGGTGATTGTCGCTAAGATCCGCCGCCAAGCCGAGGTTGAGCCAGAGCGAGCGCCGGGTCTCAGCCCTGAAAATGCGCGGCTTTATATTGAGGCCAGAACGGTAAAATTGCTGTCTGGAACCACCTCTGTGGGCGAATCGTTGCGCTATTTGGTGGATGTTCCGCGAAACGCCAAAGGCAAGCCGCCCAAGCTCAAAAAATCCCAAGTGATTCTCTTCGCGCGGCCTGTTGCTGGCGCGCCAAAGCAGCTGCAATTGGTCGAGCCAGATGCGCAATTGCCTTGGTCTGAGGGGTTGGAGGCGCAGCTTCGGCCAGTGCTTACCGCGCTAGTTGCGCCCGATTCGCCGCCGCAAGTGACTGGTGTCAGCGATGCTTTGTCGGTTGCGGGAACTTTGGTGGGCGAATCGGAAACACAGCTGTTTTTGGCTACAAAAAGCAATGATCCGGTCTCTATTACTGTGGTGCGTCGCCCCGGACAACCGCGCCGCTGGGGCGTTTCTTGGACGGAAATTGTCGATTCGTCGGCGGCAGCGCCGCAAGCCGAGACTTTGGAATGGTATCGGCTCGCCTGCGCTTTGCCGGACACTCTGCCCAGCGCGGCCAATCTTGCCCGCGATGCGGCCAGCAGGCAGCGCGCGGCCGAAGACTACGCCTTTGTGATGCAAAGCTTGGGGCCGTGTCTGCGCAACAGATAGAACGGCGCTTTCCATAGGAAGCCCAAGCGCAAGGCCAAGCGTAACTAGGGATAACACAATTAAAACGCATTCCCCCATCACGCCGCGCTAGGCTAGGCGCGGGGTTATGACGCCTTTCATTCATCAATTTCGTGTCCGCTACGCAGAGCTAGACCCACAATCTGTGGTCTTTAACGCTCGCTATCTCGAATATGCGGACGTTATCGTTAGCGAATTTTTCCGAGAACGCCGCGCTGCTGGCGCGGATGCTGACATGGAATATCACGTGCGCCGGGCAGAGGTGGATTACCTTGCCCCGATGCGCTTTGAAGAGCTGGTCACGGGCCAGCTGGAAGTGACGCGTATAGGCAATTCGAGCATGGTGCTGACGATCAC
>CAZTFZ010000073.1:4880-7991 GCA_964613105.1 uncultured Porphyrobacter sp.
GATGCTGACCCATCTGCCTAAAACTTACCTCAAAACTGACCAACACTATCGTGTCTATCTATAAGGAGCCTGTTTGAATGGCTAAATCTTCCCCTTCAAATGGCCCCCTTTCAATCGGTATTGCAGGCCTTGGCACTGTTGGCATTGGTGTGCTCCGCTTGCTCGCAGAAAATCGCGCCACCGTAGAAGCGCGCGCTGGCCGAGAAATTAAGGTCACAGCCGTCCATGCGCGCGACAAATCCAAGGATCGCGGGTTCGATCTTGCTGCGATTCCCTGGGCTGAGACTATGGCCGACCTTGGCGGGCGCGATGATGTGGATGTCGTGGTTGAATTGGTCGGCGGCTCGGATGGGCCTGCGCTTGATCTGGCGCGGCAATCGCTTGGCGCAGGCAAGGGCTTGGTCACGGCCAATAAGGCGATGATTGCCCATCACGGCTTGGAATTGGCTGAGCTTGCCGATGCGCATTCCGCCTCGCTCAAGTTTGAGGCAGCGGTGGCTGGCGGCATTCCTGTTGTAAAGGGCCTGCGCGAAGGGGCCAGCGCCAATCGGATTGAGCGGATTTACGGCATTCTCAATGGCACGTGCAATTTCATCCTGTCCGAGATGGAAAAGAGCGGGGCTGATTTCGGCGATGTCCTTAAAGAAGCGCAGGAGATGGGCTATGCCGAGGCTGACCCCAGCTTTGACATTGGCGGGATCGATGCCGCTCATAAGCTAGCGATTTTGGCCTCCATCGGCTTTGGCGGACGGATTGATTTTGACGCTGTCACCACCTCGGGCATCACCGAGGTTCGTTCCGCAGATATTGCCCAAGCAAAGGCCTTGGGCTTTGTTATCCGGCTTGTGGGCGTGGCTGATTGCGATGTGGCAGATAATGGCAAAGACGCACCGCAATTGTTGCAACGGGTCCGGCCCTGTCTTGTGCCAACAGGCCATCCGCTTGCCCATGTGACAGGCGCGACCAATGCCGTGGTGGCTGAGGGGAATTATTCTGGGCGGCTTTTGTTCCAAGGCGCAGGCGCTGGCGAAGGCCCGACGGCAAGCGCAGTGGTGGCCGATATTATCGACATTGCGCGCGGCGATTTGGCAGCGCCGTTCTCTTTGCCAGTGGGCGAGCTAGTGGATATGCACGTAGCTGATCCCGGGCACAGAATAGGGCGCGACTACATCCGCTTTACCGTATCCGATAGACCCGGCGTTTTGGCAGAGATTACCGCTGCCATGCGCGATGCTGATGTGTCGATTGAGAGCCTCATCCAGCAAGGCCGCGCAAGCGAAGGCAGCGAAGTTCTGCTCGCCATCGTTACGCATGAGGGGCCGGAGCGCAATGTGACCAAAGCGCTTGAACTGCTCACCGGATCGCCCAGCCTTACAGCTGCGCCGCTCGTGCTGCCGATTTTGCGCGACTAGCTTTTGTTAGCCCGCTTGCTAGCGGTTAAAGTCGGGTTTCTCAGGCAATCCCAATTGTTCTTGTGGGACTGGTCTAAGGACCGTTTCAGTTTCTTCGCTCTCTGTTTCGCTAGCGGTGGCCGAGCCAACAGGCGGAGCGGCGAGCGGCTCTTTGACGCGGCTTTGTTGTCGGCGGGCAATTTCTATTTGTTCAGGACGATAAAGCTCGTCTTGACCAAGAGGCGGCAGGCCGCGCCCAATTCGGTCGGCATCCGATCCAGCCGGCGCCTCGGGCAAGGCCTCAAGGTCGATAATCAGCGCAGCAGGCGGAGGGCAAGAGCCGGGTAAGCACCCGCCCCCTGCGGTCGGTTTGCCTCTGAATATCCCCGGTCCGGCAAAATCAGCGGGCAATCCAGCGGGCAGGCCAAACCTGTCGATCTGCTCTTGCCTCGAGGCATCGCTTTGCGGAATGTCATCATCCAAACGATAGGGGCTGCGATCTGATAATCTGCGGCAGACCACAATTTCGCCTGCAATGCTGGCGGCTTCTTGTTCTTCGGTGCAGCGCTCTATCAATCGTTGATCGGCTGGCGGCGGGATGAGCAAATCGATCTTTTCTTCCGGCTCGCTTGTTTGCGCCTCTGAGCTTAAGGGATCGGTCGCAATTTGCGCGGCGAGCGGCGTAGGAATTGCCAGATAAAGCGTACTAAAACCGAGCATGACGCATAATTTGCGAATGGATTGGCTCGACATAACACCCTTGCTGGCGCTATCGCGCTGCCATGAAATATTTGATGCGCAATTTCGTAATGATC
The DNA here is from genome assembly GCA_964613105.1 of uncultured Porphyrobacter sp. GTDB lineage: Bacteria > Pseudomonadota > Alphaproteobacteria > Sphingomonadales > Sphingomonadaceae > Erythrobacter. The sequence goes on from CAZTFZ010000073.1 coordinate 7,087, forward strand.
GTGCGCTATCAATCGCCACCTACAAGAACTTTGGGGACTTAACTAGCAATGAACTCCAGTGAAAATCCGCTCGACCGCGTGCTCGTACTCGAAATGGTGCGTGTCACCGAAGCGGCTGCGATTGCAGCCTCGACTTTGATCGGACGCGGCGATGAAAAGGCCGCTGATGCTGCTGCTGTCGAAGCGATGCGCAAAGCCTTTGACGAGCTTTACATGGATGGCACCGTCGTCATTGGCGAGGGTGAGCGCGACGAAGCGCCGATGCTCTATATTGGCGAAAAAGTTGGCGGTGCGCCGGGCAAAGGCCCCAAGATCGACATCGCGCTTGATCCGCTGGAAGGCACAACCATTACCGCTAAGGCTGGCCCCAATGCTCTGGCTGTTCTGGCAGCAGCGGAAGAAGGCAATCTTCTGAACGCGCCCGACGTTTATATGGATAAGCTGGCAGTTGGTCCGGGCTATCCTGCTGACATTATTGATCTGGCAAAAAGCCCAACTGAAAATGTGAAAGCGGTTGCTGCGGCCAAGGGCGTTGCCCCTGCCGACATTATCGTCTGCGTGCTTGACCGTCCGCGCCATGCCGATCTGATCGCTGAATTGCGCGCCTTGGGCTGCGGTGTTGCGCTGATTGGTGACGGCGATGTGGCTGGCGTGATTGCTGTGACCGACGAAGACACGACGGTCGATATGTATATGGGTTCTGGCGGAGCGCCCGAGGGCGTTTTGGCCGCCGCTGCGCTTCGCTGTGTTGGCGGACAGTTCAATGGCCGCCTGTTGTTCCGCAATGATGATGAGCGCGGGCGTGCGCGCAAATGGGGCATTGAAGACCTCGACCGCATTTATAAGCTCGATGACCTTGCCAAGGGCGATTGCATCTTTGCAGCATCGGGTGTGACCTCTGGCTC
>CAZTFZ010000074.1:0-3729 GCA_964613105.1 uncultured Porphyrobacter sp.
GCCTATTAGCAGGCTGCTGGCCGCCTGTCAGCGTTCCTGATCGAGCGAATCGCTCGAGCAACCTGCGGCCAAAACCCACGTAATTTCTCCTAGGTATCCACTCGCGGGACCGTAATGCTTTCCCAATAATGAACGCTTCACCGCGCAGTTCACTCGTTTCGACCAATTCATTGTGATTCGCGGCGGGAATCGATTCGCGCAGCCGTGCGAAGACCTTTATCCGTTTCCGTAAGGGTCAAAACTCAACAATGTGCCAAATGCGCGCTTCGCACCATGAAAGCGATGCAAAAAATGGCACCGGGGGTCGCTTTGATGGAAAACCAAGACGCAAAAGGGCGTTTCGCTCTTATGAAAGAGCGCGTTCAGGGCTGGTTCCCTGATCGTGAGTTTTTCATGCGCAGCAATGGCCAAATGCGCTTCATCACTCTTACATCGCGTGTTCAAATGACCGCCGCCGGTATCGTGACTGCAGCTTTGCTCGCATGGGGCGGTTCAATGGGCGCGATGAGTTGGATGCAATATCAAGCCACATCAGAGCGCGCCTCTCTGATTGATCGCGAAGCCACTGTGGCTCATTCAGAAGAGCGGCTCGACGCTTATCGCGACAATATCGACCAAGTTGCGAGCGATCTTGAGCAGCGCCAGACATTCATCGAAGATATGGTTTCAACCCTGCCTGAGGATGTGAAGTCTGATGGCAAGGTTAGCAACTCGGCAAGCGAAGCGGCTGAGACCATCTCTAAGGTTTCCGCCACCATCCCTGCCGCAGCCGATCTTGCGCGCATCGAAGCCCAGCAATTGGCCTTTGTTGAGCGGCTTACCCATTATGCCGATTGGCGCAGCGGCAAAGCAGCCCGCGCCCTTCGCGAGCTTGGTTTTGACCCCTCGGGCGTTCTGGCCACTGCCGAGCGCGAGGCGAACATCACAGGTGTTGGTGGCCCACTAGAGAAATTGTCGGGCGCTTTAGACAGCGACCTTGATCCGCGTTTTGAGCGTTTGGGTCTTAGTCTTGCTCGGATGAACGCTCTTGAGCAGGTTTTGGAAGGCGTGCCGCAAGTCGTGCCCGCCAGCCAAGCCAAATTGTCATCGGGCTTTGGCTATCGCCGCGATCCTTTCAACGGCAGCGGCGCAATGCACAGCGGCCTCGACTTTAAAGGGCCAACGGGCAGCCCCATTCATTCTGCCGCCAAAGGCACCGTTAGCTTTGCTGGATGGAAGTCGGGATATGGCAAGACAATCGAGATCGACCACGGCAATGGCTTGATGACCCGCTATGCCCATATGTCGCGTTTCGACGCTAAAGCAGGGCAAGAAGTAGTCGCTGGCCAGCTCATCGGCGGCATTGGCAGCACAGGCCGATCAACCGGTCCGCATTTGCATTTTGAGGTGCGAATCAATAACCGCGCTGTGAACCCACGCAAATTTCTGGAAACTGCACCCCATGTTCTCAAAGAAGTCAGAGCAAACCAACCACTCATCGAGTCCGGCAGCAGCCAGTAAAAGCGGCAACAGAACGGATCGAATGATGTCTTCACGCGGCAATGGCAATTCCACATTTTCGGTGCTTGGAACCGATCTTGTTATCACTGGCAACATCAAAGCAGGCGCTGATTTGCACGTCGATGGCGAAGTCCATGGCGACATTTCCTGCGCGTCTCTGGTGCAAGGCGATGGCAGCACGATTAACGGCGCAGTCGAAGCGGAAAGCGCTCGGCTGGCTGGCCGGGTCGTCGGCACAATCACCGTGCGCGAGCTGGTGATCTTGAAGACCGCTCGGATCGAGGGCGATGTGCATTATGATGCGCTGACAATCGAGCAAGGCGCTCAGGTTGAAGGGCGGTTTGCGCACAGCCAACCGGGCGCTGCATCCAAAGCCAAAGCTGGCGGGCAACAGGCGAGCGGACAGCAAGCAGCTGCGCCAGCTGCTGCGGCAACCCCCGCTTAAACGCTCTCATCAACAATAAGAGACGCGGGTTAAAGGACTTCTGCGCGAAGGGCCTTGCGATCAAGCTTGCCAACCATAGTCTTGGGCAATTCTGCGCGGATCACCACAGCTTTAGCACGCTCATGCTTGCCGACCTTGGCGTTGAGCCATTTGGCAAGCGCCTCTGCGGTCGCGTCGGCGCCCTCTTCTAGCGTGACATAGGCCTGCGGCATTTCGCCCAGATAATCATCGGGCACGCCGATCACCAATGCCTCTTTAACGGCATCATGCTCGACCAAAACGTCTTCAACTTGGCTCGGGAAAACCTTAAAGCCGCCCACCGCAATCATGTCTTTGATGCGGTCGACAATCGCGACAAAACCTTCGTCATCGACAGTGCCAACGTCGCCTGTGCGCAGCCATTGCCTGCCATCATGGCTTGCAAATGTATCGGCAGCGGCCTCTGGCCTGTTCCAATATCCGCCCATCATTTGCGGGCCGAACAAAGCAATCTCGCCGGGCTGGCCAGCGGGCGCTTTTTTCGTCGGGTCTTCCTTGTCGAGCAGCAGGATTTCGGTGCCAGCCACGGGCTGTCCAATCGTGCCGGGCTTGCGTTTGCCGTCATAAGGATTGACCGAGACCACGCCTGAGCTTTCGGTAAGGCCGTAACCCTCCACCAAGCGCACGCCTGTTTCGCCCTCAAAGCGCTCTCGCAAGGGCGCAGAAATTGGCGCGCCGCCCGAAATGCAGACTTTCAGCGTGGACATATTGGTTTTGGCGCAATTGGGGTGATCGAGGAGCGCTTGAAACATGGTCGGCACTCCGGGAAGGCCGGTTGCTCCATATTTCTCTATCGTCGCCAGAACTTGGGCCGCATCAAAACGCGGGACCATGGCAATTGACGCGCCGGTGGCGACCGCGTGATTGAGCAAGGCTGTGTTGGCAAAGACATGGAACATCGGGAGCGCGCCCATAAAGACCTCGCCAGTGGGATTGCCAAAGGGATTGATCGCGGCAACTTGCTGCGCATTCATCGACAAATTGGCATGGCTGAGCATCGCGCCCTTAGGCCGCCCCGTCGTGCCGCCAGTGTATTGCAGCAGAGCAAGCGATTGCGGGTCGATTGCAGCACCGGTTTTGCCCAAATCAGCTGTGTTTGCTGGCCATTCCCATTGGCCTTGAAGGTCGGTCCAAAATTGCACATCAGCGCGGCTTGGAATGGCGGCAATTTGCTTGCGCGCAAACAGTCGCATCCCAATCGACTTAAGGCGCGGCAGACTGTCCGACAGGCGGCCTGCAACCAGCACTTCTAAGTCAGAGCTATCGAGCACTTTAAGCGCGGTTTCAAACAATTCTGGCACATCAAGAGTGACCAGCATGCGCGTGCCCGAATCGGCAACTTGCCAAGCTAGCTCTTCGACCGAATAGAGCGGCGAGTAATTGACGACGACCGCGCCAGCCATCATCGCGCCATAATAAGCCGCAACATAAATCGGCGCATTGGGCAGAAACAAGCCAACCCTATCGCCCGGTGCAATGCCAGCCGTTTTTAAGCCAGCGGCAAAGCGCTCAGCCTCGGTGTAAATCTCTTCATAAGAGAAACTGCGGCCCATGAAATGCAGCAGCGGCGCAGCGGGGTCGCTGCGCGCAGAACGGGCGAACATTTCGGGCAGGGAAACCGGCTGAAACTCGGCATCCCAAGGGGTCGGGTGATGATAGTTTGCGTTACTGACAGGCATGTCAGCGTGGATGGCCGCTTAGCCCGCTTTAAGCAAGCCGAAACCTGCCAACCTAGAGCAAACCCC
>CAZTFZ010000074.1:3829-6024 GCA_964613105.1 uncultured Porphyrobacter sp.
TTTAAGCGCCCTCTTCTGGAGCCTCTTCTGGATCAGCCTCTGGAGCTGATTCGACAGCAGGTTCCGCAACTGGCTCTTCAGCGTAAGCCGCTGGCATTTCTGGCGCGGTTTCACCGGCCGCTTCTGCAGCGCGCTTATTCTCAAGCCATGCCTCAGCCTCTGCCTCTTGCGCAGCCTCGGCAGCGGCTTTTTCATTCGCCACACGCTCGGCCCGCAATTCTTCGATCAAGCGTTCTTTGTCCGAACCGCCCGGAGCCGCAACCGCCGCCTCGGCCTGCGCTTCAACACCGTCAGTGCCCGCAGCTTTCGCAGCCTTCTTAGCGGCTTTGGCAACCACTGCATCAAGCTCGCGTTGGGCACAAAGGCCCAAGGTCACAGGGTCTTTGGGTTGGATGTTCTGAATATTCCAATGCGAACGCTCGCGGATGGCATTGATCGTATTGCGGGTTGTGCCGATAAGCTTGGAGATTTGCGCATCAGACACTTCTGGGTGACTGCGCAAAAGCCATGCGATGCCGTCGGGCTTATCCTGACGCTTGGACACTGGCGTATAGCGCGGGCCCTTGGTGCGGGTCACTTCTACCGGAGCGCGCTGCATCTTAAGAGCGTATTCTTCGCTCTCTTGTCCTTTTTCGATCTCTTCCAGCGTCAATTCGCCAGCATGCACAGGATCGCGGCCTGTGTATTTGCTGCCCGCAAGGTCGTCTGCCATCGCCTGCACCTCAAGCAAATGCAGCCCGCAAAATTCAGCAATTTGCTCAAAAGACAGGCCAGTGTTGTCAACCAGCCAAGTGGCGGTTGCATGCGGCATTAGCGGTTTGGGTTGCTCGGCCATGAGAAGGCTCCAGAAAACTAAAAAGAGTGCGAAAATATAAAGGGCCGCCCCTTGCGGAGCGGCCATTGCACCATGGCCATTAGGCGATTGGTACAGATTGGGCAAGCGTCATAAGGCGGCTGAGCTTGATCGCCTGCCTCACGACACCTGCGCGGCCTAGACTTTCAGAACAATCTTGCCGATGTGATCGCCCGCTTCCATTCGGGCATGAGCCGCCGCTGCGTCGGTCAAATCGAAGGTCTGATCCATCACGGGGCGCACATCGCCTTCCAAGATCATCGGCCAAGCGTGCATGTAAATCTCGTCAGCCAAGATCGCTTTGAAGTCATCGCTGCGAGCCCGCAAGGTAGAGCCAGTGAGCATGATACGCCGCATCATGACTTTGCCCATGTTAATGGTCGCCTTGGGCCCGCCCAGAACTGCGATCGTCACATGGCGGCCATCTTCGGCCAAGCAATCAATATTGCGCGGCACATAATCGCCAGAAACCATGTCGAGCACCACATCAACGCCCTTGCCTTGTGTAAAAGCGCGCACTTCCTCGACAAAATCCTGCGCTTTGTAATTGATCGCAAGATCAGCGCCAATTCTGCGCGCTTCTGCGCATTTGGCATCGCTGCCGCAGGTGACGATGACATTAAGGTCGAACGCCTTGCCAAGCATAATCGCCATAGTGCCAATGCCGCTCGTGCCGCCATGAACCAGCAGGGTTTCGCCATCTTTGGCCCATCCGCGCTCAAACACATTGTGCCATACGGTGAACAGGGTTTCAGGCAGAGCAGCGGCTTCGGCCAAGGGCAGATTGTCAGGGATACGCAGGCAATGCGCGGCCTTGGCGAGGCAATATTCGGCATAGCCGCCGCCGGTCACCAATGCGCAGACATTTGTCCCAAGCATTTCAGCCGGAGCGCCAGCGCCCATTGCCACGACTTCGCCCGCAATCTCGAGCCCGGGAATGGGCGAAGCGCCTTTGGGCGGGGGATAATGGCCCATGCGCTGAATGACATCGGGCCGGTTCACGCCAGCAAAGCCGACTTTGATCAGCACTTCATCAGGGCCGGGCTGCGGCACATCAACGCGTTCAGGGCGAAGAACCTCTGGGCCGCCGGGCGCGTCAAAGCCAATGGCCGTCATCATTGCCGGAATGCCAGCACCCATATCAAGATCGCGCCCCGCTGAGCCCTTTTCTTTCGGGCGCGGTTCAGGCTGTGATGATTGAGCGGGCGTTTGCCCTGAAATGGTCTCGGCCATGATTTCGTGTCCCCCCGGCACTGCGCAGTCTGTCGTCGCTCTAACAGAAATTTCTCGATATTGCTCTGGTTTTTGGCAGAGTTTTCCTCGTAAAAAAATTGGCAAAATC
>CAZTFZ010000074.1:6124-7946 GCA_964613105.1 uncultured Porphyrobacter sp.
TGGCCAAAAATTTGAGCAGCATTCGGCCAATATCCGCGCAGCATCGATTGATAAGCATTGACAGCGTCGTCTCTTGCTTGCCACAAGATTTACCGTGGATGAAGAAAACGACATGAGCCGCTCCAAGCTTGGGGCGGATGACGCAGCCAGCCTGCTGGCAACAGAGGATCTTGCCCCTCTTTCACAAAGCGAGCTTGGCTGGCGGATGAAATTGCTCGAAATAGAAATGGTGCGGGTCAAAAACCACCGCGATAAAGCGGCCGCCCACATGGTAGAGGCCGACGCATTGTTCGGGAAAAAATCCGATTAGCGTCGCATCGTCTTTTCGCGGCTGCGCACAGGCTCAGCTTGCGAGGCGTGAAAGGATTTTGCGCTGCCATCTACTCAAATGCTGATCAACGCCCATATAGACCTGATACGATATTATGCAGTTCGGGCAAGATCAGGTGAAAAGGATCAGAAACCGACCTATTTTGGCAGCCGATTGGCTCTTATAGTGTGATATACAGCTTTAACTAACTTTCATCGCGTATCAGGGCGTTTGACCGACAGATCGGCGTCCAACTCTTGGAAAGACCTCTTAAATGCCCAGTTTTGCGCAAAATCTCGAAACAACCCTCCACAAAGCCTTGGCTGATGCGGCTGAGCGGCGGCATGAATATGCCACGCTAGAGCATTTGTTGCTGGCGCTTGTTGACGATGAAGACGCAGCGAAAGTGATGCTGTCTTGCGGGGTCGATCTCACCGAATTGGGCGCAGCGGTGAAGCAATATCTCGATTCAGAATATCAGGCTTTGCAAAGCGAAGAAGACGCTGACCCGCAGCCTACGGCCGGTTTCCAGCGAGTGGTTCAACGCGCCATCTTGCATGTGCAATCCTCGGGCAAGGATACTGTCACAGGCGCGAATGTGCTGGTCGCCTTGTTTTCTGAGCGCGATAGCTATGCGGTCTATTTCCTCCAGCAGCAGGATATGAGCCGGTTGGACGCAGTTAGCTTTATCAGCCACGGGATTGGCAAGGGCGGCAAGCAGATCGAAACCCGCTCTGGCGAGGAGGGCGAAGAGACAGAAGCCAACCGCGAAGAGCCCACGAAAGAGGGCGGCGCCAAGAAAGAAACCGCTCTCGATCAATTTACCGTCAATCTGAACGCCAAGGCAGAAGCCGGCAAAATCGACCCGCTTATCGGGCGCGGCCCCGAGGTTGACCGGACGGTGCAAATCCTGTGCCGCCGTTCCAAAAACAACCCGCTTTATGTCGGCGATCCCGGCGTTGGCAAAACCGCCATTGCCGAAGGGCTCGCTCGCAAGATCGTAGAGGGCGATGTGCCTGAGGTTTTGGAGCCTGCGGTGATCTATTCGCTCGATATGGGCGCATTGCTAGCGGGCACTCGCTATCGCGGCGATTTTGAAGAGCGTTTGAAGCAAGTCGTGTCAGAGCTTGAGAAAATGCCCGATGCGATCCTGTTTATCGACGAAATTCACACCGTTATCGGCGCTGGCGCAACCAGCGGCGGAGCGATGGATGCCTCCAACCTTCTAAAACCGGCCCTGTCTGGCGGGACAATCCGCTGCGTCGGATCAACCACTTACAAAGAATTCCGCAATCACTTTGAAAAAGACCGCGCTTTGCTGCGCCGCTTCCAAAAGATTGATGTGAACGAGCCAACGATCGAGGATACGGTCAAGATTTTAAAAGGTCTGCGCAGCGCTTTCGAAGATCACCACAAGGTCAAATATACGCCTGATGCTCTGAAAACTGCGGTTGAGCTGTCGGCGCGCTATATCAATGACCGCAAATTGCCCGATAAGGCGATTGATGTGAT
>CAZTFZ010000075.1:0-6006 GCA_964613105.1 uncultured Porphyrobacter sp.
CCGAACAAATCGACAGAGCCATAGCCATCGGGCCCGAGCATATCGGTAACCGGCGAGCTGCCTTTGGGCAGAATCCGCGTTGGCGTGCGCCCAGTGAAATAGCGGATTTCCTTGATCATATGCGCTTGGTCGTAAAAGGCATCGCGGATCTCGTCCTCAAACACCTCAGGCAATTGCGGCATCGATAGCAGAGTGGCTGCCCTAATCGCGCGATAGCGGCGCACAAGGTGGATCGGTGATTGGCCAAAGAAACGCGCAGCGAGCCGCTGGATTTGTCGCGGCGAATACTCAAGCCGTTCCTGCAAATCGGCAAGCTCTGGCCGGAAAGAGGAGCTTAACCATTCGAGCATCACTCCAATGAAATGCGAGTGCTTTTGCGAAAGCGGCTTAATCCCCTCGCGCACAATTGCCGAAAGAGCATCGAGCAAATCTTTCTCATTGATCCGGCCTGCTCTGAAATCGGGGCCAAGCTCGCGCAATTTGGCCGCCAGATGCGCCGAAACAACCTGCTCCAACGGCAAAAGCGCATCGTGATATTTGTCGACGCTGAGCTGGGTAAAAGCCGCCCAGCCGCGAAAATTGAGCGATGCACCCACCGCCAAAGCAGGCCCCTTCATGGTGAAGGCCCGCGCTCGCATCAAAGGCGCCATGAAGTAAAACTGCGGCGTGTCAACGCGCGGTCCGCTGCCAAAATCAAGCGATGCTCCGCCGTTCAAAAAGCACAGCAATTGCCCCGAATAAGCCGGCAACCAATCCTCAAGCTCGCTCTCTTCAGAACGAAACACATAGAGCGAATTGAGATAGGGCTTGAGATCGTCGGGCGCAGCGACGAACTCGAACGTATAGGGCGTTATATCGGTTTCTCCTCGAGCCATGGCATCGCCTTATTGCGGCAAGCTCTTGGCAATCCAGCCATCGACATTTTCCTCGAGCACCGACAGCGGCACAGGGCCAGAGGCAAGCACCAAATCGTGAAAGGCGCGAATGTCGTAATTGTCGCCCAAAGCGGTTTCAGCCCGGGCGCGCAGCTCCATGATTTTGAGCTTGCCGATCATATAAGCGGTCGCTTGGCCCGGCATCACAACATAACGCTCAATCGCTTTGCGGATATCGCCATCAGGGTTGGGCGTGTTTTGGGTGAGATAGTCTATCGCTTCCTCGCGGCTCCACCTCTTATGGTGAAGGCCAGTGTCCACGACCAAGCGGCACGCCCGCCACAGCTCCATGCCCAAACGTCCGAAATCGGAATAAGGATCGGTGTAAAAGCCCATATCCTTGCCCAATTCCTCTGAATAGAGCCCCCAGCCTTCGGTATAAGCGGTCACTCCGCCAAAGCGGCGGAAGGGCGGCAGATCGCCCATTTCGGTCTGCAAAGCGCGCTGGAGATGGTGGCCGGGCGACCCCTCGTGATAGGCAAGCGCCTCAAGCTCGTTCTTCGACATATCGCGCAAATTATAGAGGTTCACATAATAAGTGCCGGGGCGCGACCCATCAGGCGCAGGGCTTTGGTAAAAGGCCTTGCCAGCGCTCTTCTCGCGGAAGGCCTCGACCGGCTTGATCACCATTGGAGCCTTGGGGAGCCTGCCGAAATATTCGGGCAATTTCGCTTCTAGCTTACGCAAGGCCGCATTGGCATCTGCGAGATAATCTTCGCGGCTGGTGTAGAAAAAGCGGTCATCATTGCGGGTGAATTGGAAGAAGTCTTGCAAGCTCCCCTCAAAGCCAACCTTGGCCATAATGCTGCGCATTTCGCCATGAATGCGCTCAACCTCGCGCAGGCCAATGGCGTGGATTTCATCGGCGGTGAGATCGGTGGTCGTAAAGTTTTTGAGCTGAGCCGCGTAATAGGCCTCGCCTTGCGGCAGGCGCCAAACGCCGTCATCGGTCGGAGCGATGGCTTGCTGGCGCTTCATTTCAGCATAAAGCCGCTCAAACGCAGGGCCAGCACTGCCGACCCAAGCCTCTTCAGCGCTGGCTTTCAGAGCATCGGCTTGCGGCGCTTCAAGGCTTAGCTTGTCCACTTTGGCGTCGAAATCGGTGAGGATTGCATTGCCAGTGCCTGCATTGAGGATATTCTCAATGTCGGACAAGACATAAGGATAGACCCAGTCAGGCGGCATCACGCCTGCTTCTGCTCGCTCCTGAGCCTCGGCAATCAGAGTGTCGAGAACTTGCGACACTCCTGCAATCCGGCCAACGTAAGCTGCGGCATCGTCAGCGTTTGAAACGCGGTGAATATTGATAAGAAACGCTGGCAACCCGCTTTGTGCGCCGCGCATTTGATTGAACAAAAGCCCGTTTTCGCGGAATTGATAGCTGCGTGCGCTGCGCTCGGCCATGGCTTCGAAGAGGCGGAAAGACAGGGCATCTTCCTCGCTCAATTGAGCTGGATCGTAATTCGCCCGCATTTGCGCGAGCGTATCTTGCAGCAATTTTTGACCTGCAGCAGAGCCTTCGTCAGACCGGTCGTTCCATTTGCTGTAATCAGCGTCGCGAATGCCGCGATAGCTCTTGCCTTGCGGCGAAAGCGCCAATTGGGCTGCGTCATAATCATCGAAGAATGCGCCAAGACTTTGCGGGGCCTCTCTCTCAGCCTCAACTGCAGCGTCTTGAGCAATTTGCGCTTGCGGCGCGGGCACAGTCGCGCATGCGGAAAGAGCAATCATGCTCACAAACAGGCCGGACAGGCGGATTTTTGAAGAAAAGCTATGTGTCATATGCGGCCCCGATTAATGCGTTGTGTAACGATACTTCGGTACAAGCTGGCCCAAATCGGCGCAAAACGCCAGTGTTTAAGCGCAGTGCAGCGCTAAACATCGCCCTATCAAAAAAAGGGGCGGCCCCATAAAGAGACCGCCCTGTGAGTTGAGGAACTCGTTGCAATGCACCGAGCCCTTCGGGTCGCATGATCCTATTAGGTCCGTTCTGGTCCAAATAATTGTAAGCAAACGACAGTTCTGAAATTACTTTGATGCGCCTAGCATCCCGAGCGCCCAATTATGCGCACCAAACACCGCCCCTTTCCCCTTCCATGGGTCAGTTAAGTCTCATAAGAGCAAAGCGGCGCGTATCGAGCGCGCCAAGCAATTTGCAAAAGACCTATGCTCTATAACCTTCTTCGCCCTGCATTATTCGTTCTTGATGCTGAAAAAGCGCATCGAGCAACCATTTCTGCGCTCAAAGCGAAACCTGCGCTTGGCCTGCCTTCATATCCCAAAATGCTGGAGATCGAGGTTGCGGGAATGCGCTTCCCCACCCCGCTTGGCCTTGCGCCTGGGTTTGACAAAGACGCCGAGGTCCCGCGCGCGATGCTCAACATAGGCTTTGGCGCAGTCGAAGTCGGCACGCTCACACCTAAGCCGCAAGCGGGCAACCCTAAGCCGCGCCTGTTCCGGCTTGCCGAGGATGACGCCGTTATAAACCGGATGGGCTTTAACAATCACGGACAGTCTGCCGCGATCCAGCGCCTTAAAGATGATGGCGACAAAGCGCTGCCTGGGATTCTGGGGATCAACATCGGGGCGAACAAAGATAGCGAGGACCGGATCAAAGACTATCGTATCGGAGTGGAGGCTATGGCCCCTTATGCCGATTATCTCACTATCAACATCTCCAGCCCAAACACGCCCGGCCTCAGAGCTTTGCAAGACGAAAGCGCCCTATCGGGCTTGCTTGATGCGGTCATTGAAACGCGCGGCAGTGATACAGACGCCCCTCCGCTGTTTCTGAAAGTCGCGCCTGATCTGGAGCCTGCCGACATCGATTCAATTGCGCGGATTGCCATAGACAAAGGTCTAGCCGCATTGATCGTGTCCAACACTACGATTTCGCGGCCACAGCTTGCCTCTTACAATCGCGACGAAGCGGGCGGGCTTTCCGGCAAGCCTTTGCGCGGCCTTGCCCTCCAGCGATTGCGCGATTTTCGCAATGCGACCGGCGGCGCAATACCGCTCATTGGCGTAGGAGGCATTGCCAGCGCCGAAGACGCTTGGGAACGTATCAAAGCAGGTGCAAGCCTCGTCCAGATATACAGCGCTTTGGTCTTTAAAGGGCCCGGCCTGCCACGCCGGATCAATGCTGGCCTAGTCAAACTAATGCAGCGCGAAGGCTTTACCTCGATTGCAGAAGCGGTCGGAAGCGAATAGCAAGGGTGCCTATGACATTGCACAAACATCGCGGTTTCGCCGCTCCGCTCGCATTTATGGTGGCAAGCCTCGCCGCGCCAACCGCTGCTGAAGAGCACGTTGTAGAAACAATCGAACAGTCAGCCGGGCTGCCCGCTCATCATGGCACGCAGGCTGAATTTGTCGGCACGGTGACAGCAGCCGATCCGCGTGCGCAAGCCGCTGGCATGGCCATGCTGCGCAAGGGCGGCAGTGCGACCGATGCCGCGATTGCAGTGATGCTAGCGCTAACCGTGGTGGAACCGCAAAGCTCTGGCATTGGCGGCGGCGGATTTTACGTGCGCGCGGCTCCTGGCGGCGAGGTTACCACAATCGACGGACGCGAAACCGCGCCTTCTGGGGCAACGCCTGACTGGTTTTTGGGCGATGACGGCAAGCCATTGCCGCGAGGGGAACGCGTGATGAGCGGCCTAAGCGTTGGCGTGCCGGGCAATCTGGCACTGGCAGCAAAAGCGCATGAGGCTTACGGCAAACTCGCTTGGGCCGATCTGTTTGCGCCAGCCATTGCGCTCGCTCGCGATGGCTTCAAATTGAACAATCGTACAGCTAGCTTCTTTGCGCGCCTTCCCGAACGCTCCGGCTTGGTTGAGGAGGCCCGCGGCATCTATTTTGGCGATGATGGACAGCCGCAGCCAGCCGGGACGCTGATCCGCAATCCTGCGCTTGCTGAAACATTGGAAGCGCTGGCGAATGGCGGCGCAGAAGCCTTTTACAGCGGACCGATTGCGCAAGGCATAGCAGACGAAGTCGCTGCCAAGACGGACCGGACAGGCGCGCTGACAGCGGGCGACATTGCCGATTATCAGGCGATCGAGCGCGAGGCTGTTTGCGGCGCATATCGCGGCTACACAATCTGCGGCATGGGGCCGCCGAGTTCGGGCGGGGTCGCAGTCATCCAAATCCTTGGCCAGTTGGAGCGGTTTGATCTTGCAGCGCTTGGGCCCCAAAACCTGCAAACCTGGCATTTGTTCTTGGAATCGCAAAGGCTCGCTTATGCTGATCGCGGGCTCTATTTGGCCGATAGCGATTTTGTCAAAGTGCCGGTTGCGGGCCTGATCGACCCTGATTATCTAGCACAGCGCAGCGCGTTGATCTCTGCCGATAGCGCCATCACTGACTTAGCCGCCGGCTCTCCGCAAGGCGCGCCGCAAGCCCGGTTGCCTGCCATCGAAGGCGAGGAGCGCGGCACATCGCATTTCTCCGTTGCGGGGCCGCATGGCACACTCATCAGCTACACCTCGACCATCGAAGGGCCGTTTGGATCGGGGCTGATGACGGGCGGCTTTTATCTCAACAATGAACTCACTGATTTCAGCAGTGTTCCGGAAAGAACTGGGCCAGAAGGAAAAGGGCAGCTGATTGCCAATCGCGTCGAAGGCAGCAAACGCCCGCGCAGCTCTATGGCGCCGACGGTCGTGTTTGACCCTGATGGCGAGCCCTTTTTGGCCATTGGCGCAGCGGGCGGCGGGACCATTCCTGTCCAAACCGCGCGCGGAATCATCGGAGTGATTGATTTTGGCCTCTCGCCGCGAGAAGCGATTGGCCTGCCTTTTGTGATGGCATTTGGCAGCCGCGTTCTGGTTGAGGAGGGAACCTGGCTTGAAGGCGCTAGCGAGGAGTTGAAAGCGCTTGGCCATGAACAAATTTTGGCCCGCAGCCCGCCTTTGAAAGCAGGGGCAATCCTGCGCGAAGGCGACATATGGGAGGCGGCCCGCGACCCCCGCCTCGAACGAGCGATCACAATTCCCTAGACGATATTTGCCGCTAGCATTGAACGCTTTGCACCCATAGGATGGGGCAAGGGATTCGGGTCCATAGAATC
>CAZTFZ010000075.1:6106-7909 GCA_964613105.1 uncultured Porphyrobacter sp.
TCACAAATCTTGGGAGGGAATGTGTCGCAAATTCTTACCGACGTTGATGCAGCGAATAGTCTCGTCGAATTGTTCCTGAAGCGCGCCGATCAGAAAGGCGATGCGCCTTTTCTGGGGGCTAAGATTGAGGGCAATTGGCAGACCATCTCTTGGGCAGAAACGGCGCAGCGGGTTTGCTTGCTTGCTGAAGCCTTGCGCACACTTGGCCTAGAAGCGGGCGACCGCGTGGCCTTGGTCAGCGAAAACCGGCCCGAATGGTGCATAGCGGATTTGGCGATTATGGCCGCAGGCTGCGTGACAGTGCCGACCTATATCACCAATACAGAGCGCGATCATGCCCATATCCTCGACAATTCGGGCGCTCGGGCGGTCATTGTCTCCAATGAGAAATTGCTGGGGCCTTTGCACGGCGCTTTGCAATCAACCGGCATTGCCGACCATGTGATCGGCATTGACGACCTCAACCGCCAGCAAGCCAGCAGTTTTGAGTTTCACGATTGGAGCGCCCTCATCCAAGGCGACGCATCGGCTGCAAGAGCCAGCGTTGAAGAGCGGCTTTCAAGCATTAAGCGCGAGCAGACCGCCTGCATTATCTACACCTCGGGCACTGGCGGCGCGCCGCGCGGCGTCTTGCAGCATCACGGAGCGATCCTGTGTAATGTCGCAGGGGCCGCTGAAATCCTGATCAATGATTTCGGCATTCAAGACGAACGCTTCTTATCCTTCCTGCCATTGAGCCATGCCTATGAACATACAGGCGGGCAATTCCTGCCGATCAGCGCAGGCGCAGAGATTTACTACTCGGAAGGCTTGGAAAAACTCGCCAGCAATATTGAGGAAACCCGCCCCACAATCATGGTGGTCGTGCCGCGCCTGTTTGAGGTTTTGCGCACCCGCATCATGAAGCAAATCTCCAAGCAAGGCCGCCTCGCCAATCGCTTGATGGATACTGCGCTCAGCATCGGCGAAAGGCGGGCAGAGGGTCAGTCAAAGCTAGGTGACGGAGCAAAAGACTTCATCATTGGGCGCTTGCTAAAGCCAAAGATTCGCAAGCGTTTTGGCGGGCGGATCAAGGCCATGGTTTCAGGCGGTGCGCCGCTAAACCCTGATGTTGGCATTTTCTTCGAAGCGATGGGCCTGACGATGCTGCAAGGCTATGGCCAAACAGAGGCAGGCCCGGTCATCAGCTGCAACCGGCCCAAGGCAGGCATTAAGATGGACACTGTCGGCCCGCCGATGCGCGGGGTCGAAATCAAGATTGCCGAGGATGGCGAGATTCTGTGCCGGGGCGAGCTGGTTATGCAAGGCTATTGGCACAACAAGGCCGAGACAGATCGCACTTTGCAAGCCGACCCTGCCGACCCCAAGGCCGAGCGCTGGCTGCATACAGGCGATATCGGCCATTTGGATGAGGCCGGGCGGATCGTCATCACCGATCGCAAGAAAGACATGATCGTCAATGATAAGGGCGACAATATCGCTCCGCAAAAGCTGGAAGGGATGCTGACCCTACAGCCCGAGATTGGCCAAGCAATGGTGGCGGGCGACAAGCGGCCTTATGTGGTTGCGCTGGTCGTTCCTGATGCCGAATGGGCGCTCGAATGGGCGAAGGAGCAAGGCAAGAAATTTGATCTGGCAGCTTTGCAGCAAGACCCCGAATTTAAAGCAGCGGTTCGCAAAGCCATCGACCGCGTCAATGCCGATGTCTCTGTGACCGAAAAGATGCGCAAATTTGTGTTTGCTGATGAGGCTTTTGCGATTGAGAATGAGGAAATGACGCCGAGCATGAAGATCAGGCGGCAC
>CAZTFZ010000076.1:0-5722 GCA_964613105.1 uncultured Porphyrobacter sp.
AGGGCATTGCGCGGAGTGATCTCGGCAAAGAATGCAGGTTCATAAACCTGCGCGCGCCTAGTAACGGCTATCTGGGTAACGGCTGTTTGCGGCGAAGTGTCTATTGCGTCTTGATCAGTGGCTCCATCTTGCTCAGCTGGCTCTTGGCCAAGACCATTTTGCGCAAGAACGGGCGACGCCATTGCCAGCGCCAATGCGCTGCCCATAAAGCCAAGCCGCTGCGCTAAAGCACGCCGCCCAGCGCCTTTGGAGCGGGATTGGCCCAATTGGTCAAAGTCTGCAGCGAGTGTGATGATGGGGCCAGTCCGAATACCATGAGACAAAAGCGCGGTCGCGTTTGTTTATACGCGGCGAACCAGTCGCACGCCTTTAGGCAATCGCGCCTATCAAAAAAGCCCCTGTTCGACAAAGGGTTCCCCGATACAGACCAATGGTCAGATTGGCGGTCAATTTTGGCAGCAGGCTATCCCCAAGCCAATCCCTAACAGACTTGAATTGCAGCCCTCAATTGGGCTTTGTCATGAGATAGACGATGAAAGCATCAAGTTTCACCTGAAAAATACACCTTGTATTATCAGGTTGAGGGATAACATAGAGCTACAAGCTTAGCGCAAAAGGACATTGCATGATCGATCTGTTTGGCGGCGAGAACCGCGACACGCAAAACCACAACAACACAGCCTACGGAACTGATTCTTACGGCACTCCCTCTTATGGGGGCGGGGGCCAGTTTATCCGTGATCCTGCAACCGGCGCATTGGTGCCAATGGTGGTTGAGCAAACAAGCCGCGGCGAACGCAGCTTTGACATTTTCAGTCGTTTGCTGCGCGAACGGATTGTGTTTGTCACAGGCCAGGTCGAGGACGGCATGGCCTCGCTGATCACCGCACAATTGCTGTTTTTGGAGAGCGAGAACCCTTCGAAGCCGATCTCTATGTATATCAATTCACCCGGCGGTGTGGTGACGGCTGGCATGGCGATCCATGACACAATGCAATATATCAAACCGCGTGTTTCAACCGTCTGCCTTGGCCAAGCGGCCAGCATGGGCAGTTTCCTGCTTGCGGCGGGTGAGCCCGGCATGCGGATTGCATTGCCCAATGCGCGGATCATGATCCACCAGCCCTCGGGCGGCGCTCGCGGCATGGCGTCTGATATTGAAATTCAGGCGCGCGAGATCTTGCGGATTAAGGCGCGGATGAATGATCTCTACGTTAAATATACCGGCAAGAAACTGGCCGAGATTGAAAAGGCGATGGATCGCGACACCTTCCTAGAGGCTGATGAGGCGTTGAAGTTTGGCCTTGTTGATAAGGTCTTTGAAACGCGCCCAGAAGGCGAAGAAGGCAGCGGTTCTGATGATGCCAAAGGCGATGATGACGCTAAGAAATAGGCCCAAACCATAGGCTGAAATAGGCCTTGCCGGGGCACAAAGCGGCTTAAAGTTTTGCGCTAGAAAGCGTCTCACTTAAGGGCGCTGCCCCGTTCAGGCTTGCCAAATCATAGGTTTTTGGCAACCTTAGCGCTTCAGCATTGCGCAATGCGTGTTTGTTACGGCGTGGATGCAAAGAAAGAAATTTGACGCAAGCCTTGAGTTTTCATGCGGCCAATGCGACTCTCACTGTTAGATGACGGACTCACACGGTTCTTGTCAGCGCAGATAGTGCGGACCGAAATTGGTAAAAGCTGGACACAGCAAAAGGTTGGGGTCAAGAAATAGGAATGACCAAATTGAGCGGAACCGATAGCAAATCGACCCTTTATTGCAGCTTTTGCGGCAAGTCTCAGCATGAGGTGCGCAAGCTCATCGCTGGGCCGACCGTGTTCATCTGCGATGAATGCGTAGAGCTGTGCAATGACATCATCCGCGAAGAGACCAAGGCCGGCATCGCTGGCCGCAAGGAAGGCGAAGTGCCTTCACCCTCGGAAATCTTCCAAACGCTCAATGACTATGTGATCGGGCAAGACGGCGCCAAGCGCGTTTTGTCCGTTGCGGTCCACAACCATTACAAACGCCTCAAACACTCCGGCAAAGCGGGCGATGTTGAGCTGGCAAAATCGAATATCCTGCTCGTTGGTCCAACCGGCACAGGTAAGACTTTGCTCGCCCAAACGCTGGCGCGCACCTTTGATGTGCCGTTCACAATGGCCGATGCGACGACTTTGACCGAAGCGGGCTATGTTGGCGAGGACGTTGAGAACATCATCCTCAAGTTGCTTCAAGCTTCCGACTATAATGTCGAGAAGGCTCAACATGGCATCGTCTATATTGACGAGATCGACAAGATCACGCGCAAGGCTGAAAACCCCTCTATCACGCGCGATGTATCGGGCGAGGGTGTGCAGCAGGCTCTGCTCAAATTGATGGAAGGTACGACCGCTAGCGTGCCACCACAGGGCGGGCGCAAGCATCCCCAGCAAGAGTTCTTGCAGGTTGATACAACGAACATCCTGTTCATTTGCGGCGGCGCTTTTGCAGGCCTTGAAAAGATCATTGCTGACCGTCTGCAAAAACGCTCGATCGGCTTTGGCGCGCATGTCGCCGACCCTGACAAGCGCCGCATTGGCGAATTGCTGGTGAAGAGCGAGCCTGAAGATTTGCTCAAATTCGGCCTCATCCCAGAGTTTGTGGGCCGTTTGCCGGTTATCGCAACCCTGCGCGATCTGGACGTGGATGCGCTGGTCACAATCTTGACCGAGCCTAAGAATGCGCTCGTCAAGCAATATGCCAAATTGTTCGAGCTGGAAGAGGTTGCCCTGACCTTTAAGGATGATGCTCTGCGTGAAATCGCAGAAAAAGCCATTGCTCGCAAAACCGGGGCTCGCGGGCTTCGCTCAATCGTCGAAGGGCTGCTGCTCGATACGATGTTTGATCTTCCCGATATGGAAGGCGTAACCGAGATCGTGATCGACAAAGATGTGGTCGATGGCCGCAAAGAGCCTGTTCAAGTTGTCGAGACGAAAAAGGGTGGCAGCAAGAAAGAGGCCGCAGCTTAAACGGGCTCGCGCAAGCGAGGCGGCCTCAGCCAGCAGGCCTGTTTAGGCTGGTTCTCACAATAGGCTCTTACGGGCGCGCAAAACCCATTTTGTGGCATTCCAGCCACAAGATGCAAATAAGCGACTCCCCCCACTTTACAATTTTCCGCAGTGCAGCATAATTTCCCCAACTCTGCTGAAGAGCATTTTTTGGGGACTGCATCATGACAAAAAGCCACTATAGTTCGCGGGCAATCTTGCTCCTCGCAGCCAGCGCGCTGCCTTTTGCTGCACAAGCACAAGAGGCTGCTCCTGCAGCTGATGATGCAGCGATTGATGAAGCGCCGCCGATTATCGTCACCGGTTCGCGGATCGCGCGTGACCCCAATATTGGCGCGCCTTCGCCAATCACTTCGCTCAATGCGGAAACCCTAACACAAACGGGCTCGGCCGATGTCGTCGATGTCCTGCGCGAAGTTCCAGCACTGTCGACCTCTACCTCGGCGGCTGGTTCGATTGACGGTGTGTTCTCAGCCGCTGTGGGTCAGTCAACGCTGAACCTGCGTGGTCTTGGCGCGGCACGGACGCTGGTTGTGGTCAATGGTCGCCGCCATGTTTCGGGTGTCGCCGGCGCGCAAGTCGTCGATATCAAC
This sequence comes from uncultured Porphyrobacter sp., assembly GCA_964613105.1. GTDB lineage: Bacteria > Pseudomonadota > Alphaproteobacteria > Sphingomonadales > Sphingomonadaceae > Erythrobacter. The sequence goes on from CAZTFZ010000076.1 coordinate 3,630, forward strand.
TCAATCCCTAGCGCCTTGGTTGAGAGTGTGGAGGTTGTGACCGGCGGTGCATCTGCGATTTATGGTGCGGATGCTGTGACCGGCGTCGTCAACTTCAATCTGAAAGATGATTTTGAGGGGCTAGAGGCGAATGTCCAAACCGGTATCTCGAGCGAGGGCGACGCTTGGCGGATCAATGGAGACCTCACATGGGGAACGAGCTTTGCCGATGGACGCGGCAATATCGCCATTAGCGGCGAATATGCACGCAGCGATGAAATCCAGTTCAGTGATCGCGGTTTCTCGGCAAACAACGGCATTTTCGACGATCAGGGCAACCCAGCCTTGTTCTTCCAAAGCGGCGAATTGAGCGCGGCTGACACCCCCAATTTCTCCAGCTTCTTTGCCGTTGGCGCGAATGGCTTTCCATCGGGTTTCCTCATTCCAACCCCCGGGTCGGACGACTTTGATGCGATCTTCACAGACGCTGGCGTGACGCCGACTGCAGCCGAGCAAGCGCTGATCGACCGGGCCAGCAATGCGCCTAGTCGTTTTCTTGCGACCAATCCCGTGTTCTCGCTGTCCTCGCCCGGCGGCGTAGTCGCTCCTGGCGATATTGGTTTGAGCGATGGGCCGGACATCAATGGCAATGGCACGCCTGACTGTTTGGAATCCTCGGTTGGTTTCAACTCAACCTTTAACAATGGCGCATTTGGCCTTGCAGGTGGCTGCGCGAACATCAACGCAGATGGTAGCCTGACGGTTTTCCAAGATGGGCTAGTCACAGGCCTGTTCAACCAATTTGGCGGCGATGGCATTCCCAACAATTTCGACAGCAATTCGCTTGTTCCTGAAACAGAGCGTTGGTCGGTCAACGTCCTTGCTTCCTTTGAATTCTCGCCGGCAGCGGAGATTTTCTTCGAAGGAAAATTTGTGTCGAGCACAGCCGAATTTCAGGCTCAACCCAACACATTCTACGATTTGCTGACAATTCGCGCTGACAACCCTTTCATCACGCCCGATCTTGAGCAATTTGTGGCTCCACTCTTCTTTGGCGATGGCGTCGAAGAAGGCTTTTATATCACGCGTGACCCGGCTGACCTTGGCACAAACCGCGACCGGAACGAGTTTGAAACCTTGCGTTTCGTTGGCGGTATTCGCGGCGAGATGACCGACAATTTGCGCTATGAACTGTCGGCCAATTATGGCCGCTTTGACCAGACCAGCTTCGACGCAAACCGCGTTATTACCGATCGCTTCTTCGCCGCGATTGATGTGGTGGATGATGGCAACGGCAATGCGATTTGCCGTTCTGACATCGACCCAACCGCGCCGGCGACAACGCCATTTGGTATTCCAACAGGCAATCCGGGCTTCTTCTCTTTCAACCCCGGCGATGGTCAATGCGCCCCTGCGAATATTCTCGGCGGTGTTGGCTCGATCAGCCAAGCTGCGATTGATTTCATCACGCAAACAACTGTGAATGAGTTCCGCCTTGAGCAATTCGTCATCAATGGCACGTTGATCGGCGATACGGGCGCATTCTTTGAGCTTCCCGGCGGCCCGATTGACTATGTTGCAGGCTTTGAATTCCGCAAGGAAGACAGCACCTCGACCTTTGATCCATTGGTGCTGGGTATCTTGCCTGTTTCAACGCCCGAAGGCGCGGCGGGCGATTTGATCCGCGATTTGACTGCTGACCCAGTAACGGGCGAGTTCGACGGTCAAAACAGCCTTGTGTTCGATCCAGCTTCAATCATCAACAATGCCGGCGGCACATTTGATGTGGCAGAGTTTTTCGGCGAAGTTCGCTTGCCAATCTTGGCCGATCAGCCTTTTGCTGAGCTGGTTGAGATCAACGCTGCTGCGCGTTACGCGGATTATTCGACCATTGGCACAACATTCTCTTGGAATGTTGGCGGTATATGGGCGCCAGTGCAGGATATCTTGTTCCGAGCGACATACGCTCAGGCGGTTCGCGCTCCAAACATCAACGAGCTGTTCAATCCAGCGCAGGGCGCGTTCTTCCGCCCAGTCGATCCTTGCGATGTGACCGTTCTCGATGACGGCCCTGATGCTGCCTTGCGTCAGGCCAATTGCACCGCATTCTTTGC
>CAZTFZ010000076.1:5822-7871 GCA_964613105.1 uncultured Porphyrobacter sp.
TTGACAGCGCGGTTCTCTGGCTCGATCAGCGGCAACCCAGATCTCTCAGAAGAAACCGCAACCACTTGGACCGTAGGGGCACAAATCACGCCAAGCTTCTTGCCGGGCTTCATCCTCAGCGTCGATTATTACAATATCGAGATTGAGGATGCGATTTCGACCGTCAGCGATCAGGATATCGTCGACAATTGCGTGGATAGCGCCAGCATCGATAACCAGTTCTGCGGCCTCGTGTCGCGTAACCCCGCAAATGGTGGCTTTACCTTCTTGCAGCAATCCTCGCTCAACTTTGCCCGGCTTGAAACGGCAGGTGTTGAGGCATCGATGCGCTATCGCTTCGATCTGGGTGAGCATGGCTTTACCCTTGGCGCGTCGGGCAATTGGGTCGATAAGCTTGATCGCTTCTTCGATCCGTCAGACCTCACCTTTATCGATCCAGAGCTTGGCGAAATTCAGCGTCCTGAATGGGCCGGCAACGCCTCGCTCACATGGGATTGGTCTGGCCTAAGCGTGACTTGGTCCACCAATTTCCAAGATGAGCAGGCTCTGCGCGCGGTTGAGATCGAAGATATTGGCACCGTTTACAGCGCTGACAATGCCATAGCTGGTCGCACTTTCATTCATGACATTTCGTTCAATTATGACGTGTCAGACGAATATTCGATCTATGGCGGTGTGAACAACATCTTCAATGAGAGGCCCTTTGTGACAGAGCAAGCCTTCCCGGTTAGCCCTGTCGGAACGTTCTTCTTCATTGGTGCCCGAGCGAGCTTCTAGGCAAGCTTCAAAGCCTTAACGGCGAACACACACAAAAAAGCCCCGCTCGGCATTATCGCCAGGCGGGGCTTTTCCTTTTGGATAAGGTCTGGCTCTGGGCGCACTACCCAAGCGTGTTGACCTTACCCTTGACCGATCGCAGCGTTAGGGTGGAGGAACCGCTGACGATCCATCAATTTGCGCGCGTGGGTTACAGTGGGCTGATGTGTCAGGAGGGGAGAGACAACTTCAGCTGCGCTCAATTGCAAGTCTTAGCCGGGCAAAAACACGCCATCGGTCACGTGAATAACGCCGTTGGATGTCATCACATCGGCTGTCGTCACTGCGCTCGTCCGGCCAGCGCCGTCGGTCACTACGACTGTTTCGCCCGACAGACGCGCTTCAAGAACGCCGCCTGCCAGCGTTTGGATGCGGGCGACGCCTGTCTCGCTTTCCGCAATCAAACCGAGGATCATTTCGGCTGTGATATTGCCGCTGACGGCATGGTAGGTGAGGATGGCTGTGAGCGTCTCTTTGTTCTCTGGCTTGACCAATTCGGCCACAGTGCCCTCGGGCAATTGCGCAAAAGCCGTATCGGTTGGCGCAAAGACGGTGAAAGGGCCGCCGCTTGCAAGCGTGTCGGCTAGGCCAGCTGCACTGACGGCTGCAACCAAAGTGGTGTGCACACCGGTGCTTTGCGCGGTTTCGACAATATTGGGCGTGGCCACAGGCGCTTCGGCAGCGGGGGCTGCCTTGTGGTGATGGGCACTCGCGGGTGCTGAGACGGCAAGCACCATCCCCGCCATGGCTGCGCTCGCAACCAATGCGGCGGTTCGCACAGACGGCACTTTGAGGGAAATTGCGTTCGTCGAACGGGGGGTAAGCATTTGAAACTCCTTTTTTGCGATGCGGCTCGAGGGGAGTATCCCTTGGCCGCTTGCATCATGAGTTACGCAAGCTTCAGCGCGATGGATGCAGGCCGAGCGAATATTTTTTGGGAGTTTAGTTTTGGTGCCTAGATTTATTGAATTGCGCAGGTGTGCGAGGCAAAAAGGGCGCGGGTCCCCGAAGCAAAAAAGACGCAAAACTAGGGGCCTAAATGGCTTGCAATTGCCCTTCGGCCACGACCGGGCCAGCATCAATGCCTTGCGGCTTGCCGCCAAGGGGCTCGCGCGTCAGCACCAGATCAGAACCGTCGGCCATCATTTGCGCGACCGCTGGGGTCAATTGCACGCGGCGCTCTCTGCCAGCGACGACCACGCCCAAGGATTGCGCAGGCAGCTGCGCATCGGC
>CAZTFZ010000077.1:0-5806 GCA_964613105.1 uncultured Porphyrobacter sp.
CAATGCCTGCGCGTTCAACCGCTGGAGTGATAGAAAGCGCGCCCAAAGTGGCGCCCGGTGTGGCGTTAAATCCGCCTTTGTAAGCCCGGCCAATAGGGGTCCGAGCGGTGGATACGATTACTGCGTCGCGCATGGCGAGCTCCTTTGATTATGTATTGAAATTTGGGTGTCTTCCTAGGGAGGAGAAGAAAACCTCTATAAGTGATCTAGACGAGGATCCCTAGACGAATATCATGGTGATCCATTCGCAGATCAGCGCAGGCTTATCTTCGCCTTCTATCTCAATCGTGATCTCGGATGTTTGCTGCCACTGGCCGGGGCGCTTTTCATTCATCTCGGTCAATTTCCAGACGCCGCGAATGCTTTTGCCTACACGCACAGGCGCGATGAAGCGGGTTTTATTGCCGCCATAATTCACGCCCATCTTCACATTCTCTAGCTTCGGCATATCCGAATTGGCCGAGAGATAAGGGATCATCGAAAGCGTCATAAAGCCATGCACGATAGTCCCGCCAAATGGCGTCATCTTGGCGGCTTCTTCATCGATATGAATGAACTGGTGATCACCAGTCGCATCAGCGAACATGTTCACTTTTTCCTGGGTCATCTCGACCCATTCGCTGGTGCCGATAACTTCGCCAACCTTAGCGGCGATTTCTTGTGGGGTGCTCATATGCCTCTCCTTAAGCGGGTTAAACTCTTTAACCGCTCCATGGAGCATCATTGGCCTTAGCGCAATGGAGTTTCCGTAAACGTCAACCTGCCGCTACGGCATCAAGCTATCCGCTCGCCTCGTTTGGTTTGTCCCTAGCCCAAGTAAGGTTCTGCGCCATTGCCAGAACGACGCTTACGGCGCTCGGCACGGCTTTCATTGGCCAGCGCGTGCTTGCCGCCAGTCTTTGCGCCCGATCCAGCTGGCCCACCCGGAACGCCCGCTTTCTCGGCGATCTTCAGCGCTTCAAGGTCTACCTCGCGGCGCTTGCAATAGGTCCAAAGAGCGCATTGCAGGCCGATAAACAGGAAGATCACAGGCTGATAGCCAATCCCTTGGAAGGTCGCGCCCACAAGATAGATGATATGCGTGTGCTGAAGCGCGCCAGCTAAGGGCCCAATCCATGCGTCGTCTGGCCCGTCGCGAGTGCGATAGCGCCTGCGTAAAACTTCCATCTGAGTGAGGCCCGATATTTGCAGCCAAATCCAGATTAAAAAGCCAGGATAGCCCTGCTCACCCAAAAGCTCGAAGAAGGAAGAGTGGAATGCTCGGCCCTCATCGGTCACTTCAACGATTTCAACCGCAGTGGAGCTGCCTTCCTCGGTCTTTCGAGGCAGATCATAAGTGAATTTATTGCCGCGGAAGCTGTCAAACCCGCCGCCGAGCGGACGATCATCGACATAGTCAATCGTCCATTTCCACACCGCAACGCGGGTCGACGCGCTTTCATCGCCGCCGGGCTGTGCAATGGTCGCCATCCGCTCGTAATAGCTTTGCGGCAGAAACGGCAGAGCGCATAGGCCCAGCACGCCAGCGGCAGCGACAAAAGCGAAGCGGTTCTTCACCTGACGCAGCGACAAAACGGCCAGCGCTGCAATACACAGCAATCCTGTGCGCGCTTCTGTGCCAATAGGAATAAGCAATGAGGAAAAGATTAGTCCTGCGCCAAACAGCTTCACCCGAAAGTCGGGCTTAAACACGCTGCCATAGGTCATCAGCCACAAAAACAATGGGATTGATCCGATCGCGACCGTGGCCAAAGTTGAGCTTTCATAGATGTTTGAATTGTCATTGACGAAGAACTTGAGCTGCTCATAGCCGCCGCCGCCAAATACGGTCTTCAATCCGGTTGAAATCACGATGGCACCAAGCGTCAGCGTGATAACCACCAGCAAGCCTTCCATCCGAGCGCGGGTCGTGAGCGTGAATGGCAAGAAGATAGCAAACACCAATGCCTTCCACACCCAGCTCCATTTTTCGAGCGCAAACTCAGGAAAATCAGCGTGGAATGTGGTCGTGAACCAGCAATAGCCCAGCAGCGCAATCATCAGCCCTTGGCGATAGCTAAAGCGCGTGTCTTTCTTACTATCGGTCAGCGCCCAACCAGCAAATGCGGCCAAAAAGGCCAAAAGCGAAAGCGGCAAGGCTTGGGTGATCGCCCAGCCAATTTTCTGCGGCGCGAGAATATCGATATAGACATAGGCGAGCACCCATAAGAAAGGCCTCGCAAAGCCGAGCGCCATGAAGCCCAGCACAAAGACGAAAAGGATGATATCAAGCATCGCGGCGACTCTTGCGGCGCGCGGCTCTGGCGGCAGGGGTGTTCACATCGGCCTCTTCCAGCGCCAAACGTGTCGCTTTCTCCACCTCGGTTTCGGGCAGGACCATTTCCTCGCGATCAATATCTGGCCGACGCAGCAATCTTAGCAATGCTACGATCAGCAAAGCATGGGTAAGCGCCAATGATAGGTAGTCGATCAAAGCTAAGGGGCCTCTATAAGGTATCCAAAGGCGCATAACAGCGCGGAGTTGACGCGACGTTAAGCATGTGATGGCTAAGGAATAATTCTATGACGCGCATATTGCACATTCTCGATCACTCGCTGCCGCTCCACAGCGGCTATACCTTTCGTACGCGAGCCATTTTGAAAAGCCAAATGGCAGCTGGCTTGGAGGTGCGCGGGATTACCGGCGCTCGCCATACAGCAGATGGTCCTGATGAAGAGACGATCGAAGGCCTTACTTTTACGCGCGCACGCGGCGAACCCAGCGGGCCGCCCGGTGTAAGAGAATGGCGCGAGATAGAGATGCTGCGCGCTGGAATTGAGCGCTATGCACAGCAATGGCAGCCCGATGTGCTGCATGCCCATTCGCCTGCTTTATGCGGAATGGCTGGCCTCAGAGCAGCGCGCAGACTGGGCATACCGCTCGTCTATGAAATCCGCGCTTTCTGGGAAGATGCTGCTGTTGGCAATGGCACAGGCAGCGCAAATTCCTTGAAATATAAGCTCACTCGCAATCTTGAAAACCGCGTTGTCAGCGGAGCGGATGCTGTCTTTACCATTAGCAAAGCAATGCGCGATGATTTGGCCGAGCGCGGCCATGACGCAGGCAAGATCGGCCTCTCACCCAATGGCGTGGATTTGTCGCTATTTGGCGATCCGCCGCCGCGCGATGACGCTTTGGGACAAGAAATTGGCCTCAATCCCGATGGAGCCGTGATTGGCTTTATTGGTAGCTTCTATGACTATGAGGGGCTCGATGATCTGATCGCTGCTCTGCCCAAATTGCGCGAAACGCAAGCCAATGCGCAATTGCTGCTCGTTGGAGGCGGCCCGATGGACGAGGCTTTGCGAAAGCAAGCCGCTGCAAGCCCTGCCGCAGACGCCATCCATTTTACCGGGCGCGTTCCGCATGATCAGGTAGAGCGCTATTACTCGCTCATTGATGTGCTGGCTTATCCGCGAAAGCTCAGCCGGCTCACCGATCTTGTCACTCCGCTGAAACCATTAGAGGCCATGGCGCAAGGCCGTTTGGTCGCAGCATCAGATGTAGGTGGACACCGTGAGTTAATGAAGGATGGTGTAACTGGATTGCTGTTTAAGCCTGATAATCCAGATGCTTGCGCCAAATCGATCAGCAATTTGATCGCCGAACGCTCGCGCTGGGACAGCATGAAACAAGCAGCGCGCGCTCATATTGGCGACAATCATGATTGGGCGCAAAACGTCGCGCGTTATCAAGCCGTTTACCAAACGCTGCTAGAGCGCAAAATTGTATCAAGCCCATCCGTTGCGGCTTAAGAAGAAAAACAACCGGGGCGAATAGTGAAAACGGTATCAAAGAGGGGCTCGCAGCCACCACCTTTGCTTAGCAGCCACCCCTATTTTGCAGGGGCTGTTGCGGCGTGGCTTGCCGCCCTTTTGGGATTGAGCATCTTTGTTATCCCTCGCTCCGGCTTAGAGAGCATGGTGGGTGCCACTGGCCTCGACCAAATGATCTCAGCAGCAGCGTCACCTTTGGGCATGTTCGCTCGGACATTAATCGCCATCGTTGCAGCCGCAATTGGCGCAGCCCTTGGCTGGGTGATCGCAAAGCGCTTCGCTCGGGCAAAGCGCGGCACTTGGAAATTTGAGACACCGTCAAAAATCTCGCCGACGCGGGTCACCGCGATTGCTGGCGCTGGTGATGATGCGGGCGAGACTAAGGGCTTTGGCCCGGCGCGCGCTTTTGATGGCTCTGCCTCAAACGATCGCGGCAATGATCAACCCAGAATTCAGCCAGTCGATCTCAATGAGCTGGAAATGGATCCAGAAGATGCCATCAAAGCTGAGGCTCATGATGACTTCGAGAGCGATCAAGCCGAACGCGCAGATCGCCAGGGAGACACCGTTTTTGTCGACGAAAATTACGGTCAGGAGAGCTCTTCTGACGAGAAAGCAGATTTTGACGTCGGCGCACTCGACGTTCCCGCCGACGACAGCGCTGACAACACAAGCGACGAGATCAGCTTCAATGAGGCCGGCGAAGAGACCGCTGAAGATGAGGCCAAAACACCGCCGAAACGCTCCGTAGCAAGCTGGCTAGCATCGCGCGCCCAAGCGGCAGAAGCCCCCGATACATCCGTCAGCAGTTCGGTTGAAGCACTGGCCGCGGCGAATGAAGACACGCCCTCATCTGGCGATGGTTTGGGTGAGGATAGCGATGCATCTAGCAGCGCTTCCGAAGCCGAAAAGTCGATAGATTTCGAGCCAGAGCCTGCTCCGGTTTCTGATCTATCGGAATATCGCAACAGTCATGGTTTCACTCCAAGCTCGGAATTGCCGGGCGTCGATGGCGAAGAGGCTGATGAGAGCGAAGAAACTCTGGCAGCAACAAGCTGGAACCAGGCCGAATTTGATGACGAAGCGTCCGAAGATGCTGACTTCGAAATGGAGTCAGGTGATGCAAGTGATGATGATGTGCTTTTCGCGACTGACCCGTTCTATGAGGCGGGCGCTGATGATCTCGATAACGACGATCTCGGAAATGACGACGATTTCTATGCCAAACTTGGCGAGACCGAAGAGTCCGCTGCACCTGAAAAAGCGGCAATGCCCCCAATATCGCCCGCATTATCGCCAGCAGTTGAGCCAGAAACAGCGCCAGAAACAGTGCCTGAAGTAATCGATGAGCCTGCTGAAGAAGAATCGTCCTCAGCTGAAACCGACAGCGTGGCTGCAGCTCAAAAGGTTAAAACCAAAAGGCCCACTGAGACCCTATCAGGCCTGAACCTCGATCAGCTTATGGGCCGGTTCGAGACGTCGGTTTCTGATTTTGACACTGAGTCGGTGAAGGTCGATCAATCCACGCTGACCCACTTGCGCGCCGAAATTGCTCCGGCCGATGCTAAAGACAAGCAGCCGGACGGGCCAGAGCTCAGCTCACCCAGCGAATCGGTTGCTGACGAGCAAGCCACTAACCAGACAGCAGATGCGGTGTCGCAGGAGCCTGAAGCCGAAGCAGAAGAGCCGCATGACCCTGTCATCGACTTTCTTCGGCGCAAAGTTCTGCAATCGCATGGCGCCAACAACGCTTCAGGTAGCGACGCCAATCTTGCCAAAGACAAAGCATCGGACAATGGCGAGGCTGACAATTCTAGCGCCGCCAATCCGCAAGACAGCTTGCGGAGCGCATTGGAGCGATTGACCAAGGCTGGCGGACGCTCTTAAGAGCGAAATTGCGAGCAAATCCTGAGTTGCCTTAGAGGCTACGCTCTACCAACTACCTCAAAAAAAATAGCCGAAATAGGCCCGCTGCGAGCTTAGCTTGCCG
>CAZTFZ010000077.1:5906-7841 GCA_964613105.1 uncultured Porphyrobacter sp.
ATTTGCCTCTCCCCCCAAACGAGTGTCATTCTGCTTGAGGCGACGCAAATTTTCCTTCGCGCTTCACCATTGCCAATTCGATTTTTCAGCGGCATGAGAGCCCCTCACGATATACTTGTCCCGGTGAGCCGGTCCGTAAGTTGGATCAGATCATCCTTCTGCACCCAAGCATGATCATGCAGGGGTGCGGCAAACAGCTGAGTGTTGGCCTTTCATCCAGAGGCCTTTGCATACCGGCAGCATCACTGGGGCCGCTGATCCAGGGCAGATTTTCTGGCCTGTCAATCTGAGGAAACGCATGACTGAGTTTGGCTTGCCCGAAGCGCAGGGGCTTTACGATAACCGCAACGAACACGACGCCTGCGGTGTCGGCATGGTCGCGCATATCAAGGGCAAGAAAAGCCACGCAATCGTTAGCCAAGCTCTTGAAATTCTTGGAAATCTTGATCACCGTGGCGGCGCAGGCGCAGACCCATTGCTGGGTGATGGCGCGGGGATCCTGCTGCAAATACCCGATCCTCTCATTCGTCATTGGGCCGAAGAGCGCGGCTATACTCTGCCGCAACCAGGCGAATATGGCGTCGCGCAATGTTTCTTGCCGCAAGATCCCAAATCAGCCGAATTCGTTGTCGAACAGCTTGAAAAATTCGTCGCCAAAGAAGGCCAACAGGTCATTGGCTGGCGCGAAGTGCCTGTCACTCATGATGGCCTTGGCGAGGCAGTGATCGAATCTATGCCAATCATGCGCCAATGCATCGTGGCGCGCGGGCCGGACTGCGCAGACCAAGCCGCTTTTGAGCGCAAGCTCATCGTGATTCGCAAGCAAACGCTCAATCCCTTGAAGAAGCTCGCTCATAAGCACGGTCTTGCCGGCCTTCCAGAAGCCTATATGCCCAGCTTCTCTAGCCGCACAATCGTTTACAAGGGTCTTCTGCTCGCCAATCAAGTCGGCACATTTTACGACGATCTTCGCAATGAGGCTTGCGTCTCGGCCTTTGGCCTTGTGCACCAGCGTTTCAGCACCAACACTTTCCCAAGCTGGCGCCTTGCCCACCCTTATCGCTTCACCGCGCATAATGGCGAGATCAACACGGTTCGCGGCAATGTGAACTGGATGAATGCCCGCCGCAGGACGATGGAAAGCGACTTGCTTGGCGTTGATCTTGATAAAATGTGGCCGCTCATCCCTTATGGCCAGTCGGACACAGCCTGCCTCGATAATGCGCTCGAATTGCTGGTTGCGGGTGGATACAGCCTTGCCCATGCAATGATGATGCTGATCCCTGAGGCTTGGGCCAAGAACGAGCTGATGGACCCAGCGCGGCGCGCTTTTTATGAGTATCACGCTGCCTTGATGGAGCCATGGGACGGCCCTGCTGCCGTTTGTTTCACCGATGGCCGCCAAGTGGGCGCTACGCTTGATCGCAATGGCTTGCGCCCTGCACGCTATTGCGTGACCAAGGATGATTTGGTGGTGCTTGCCTCTGAAAGCGGCGTTCTGCCGATTGATGAGGCTGATATTGTGCGCAAATGGCGTCTGCAGCCCGGCAAGATGCTGCTGATCGATCTAGAGCAAGGCCGGATCATTGAAGATGCTGAGCTTAAGGCTGATCTGGCCGCCGCAGAACCCTATGACAAATGGCTGAAATCAGCCCAATATAAGCTCGAAGATCTCGATCATATCGAGCCTGATCTGTCCGAAATTCCTGTTGCCAGCACAACTCTGCTGCAACGCCAGCAAGCCTTTGGCTATTCGCAAGAAGACATCAGCCGCTTCTTAGAGCCGATGGCGAGCAAGGGCGATGATCCGATTGGCTCGATGGGAACAGACACACCGATTGCGGTTCTGTCGAGCAAAGCCCGCTTGCTCTATGATTATTTCAAGCAGAACTTTGCGCAAGTGACCAATCCGCCGATTGATCCGATCCGCGAAGA
>CAZTFZ010000078.1:0-7736 GCA_964613105.1 uncultured Porphyrobacter sp.
CGTGGCTGTCTGCCAAGAACGACACTGCGCTGGAGCAATCGGGTGGGCATCTTGTTTTATGGTCTGATGATGCAAAACCGGTGCGCGATTGTGTTGCCAGACCGAGTCTTGCTTTGGCTGAATTTGCGCGCGTTTGTGCAGGCTCTGAAATGCATGACTATGGCCGCAATCTTACCCTGCGCGGCGATTTTGAGAGCGCTTTAGTTGGCCCAGCCGAGGATCAGTTTTGGCAATTGCGCAATGCCGACCACCAGTTTTACCGCGACGAAGCGGGCGAGGGCATGATGATCGTGCAGCCGTCCGCATCGGGGCGGGGCGCGTTCCTCTATTCCGGCTCTTACCTTAGAGAGGTGGAGGGCACTCGCTTCACGCTAAAGCTGCGGGTTAAGGCTCCGCGCGCCATGACGGCAGAATTGCGGATTAAGCCGCGCCCGCGTGCTGGCGATCCTGCCAGCCCCTCTGTGCGCGGCATTATGGTTGGCAGCCGCGAGCTTGCGGGCGAAGGTTGGCATGAGGTGGAGTTCGACTTCACCCTAGACGCTGAAATTTTGGATGACGGCACGTTAGCGAAAGCCGCGCGCGCCTTTAGGCCGATTGTTCGCTTTGAAATTCCGCGCAAAGAGGGCGAGGCCCGCGAGGATGTGCCAAGCTTTGCCGTCGATGATTTTGCCTTGATCGAATGGGCGAGCGACACTGCTGCCAATGACCCCGATCAGGCTTGGCGTTGGACCGATATTCGCCCAAAACAAGTCTTGGGCGCTGATCTTGGCCTTAAAACTGCGCCTAATGCTGGCCGCTAATATCCTTGCGCTTGGCCATCCTTGCGCATTTCGGTTGCGCCGGTCAGCACGCCTGTTTCTGGGTCGCGAGCGATGGCTTGGTATCCGCCGAACATAATCCCATTGGTGACGAGGCGCACATTGTGGCCCATTGCTGCCAAAGCTTCGCGGGTTTCAAGTGAAATGCCAGCCTCGACATTGAGAGTGCCCAGCGCGTCTTCAGCAGGTCCGCTTAGGCCTTCTGTCGGCTGCCGTCCGCCCACATGGTTGAGCCGCGCAGCATCGCCTGCTTCCTGCACATTCATGCCGTAATCCGCGATATTGATCAGCACTTGCACATGGCCTTGCGGCTGCATTCCTCCGCCCATTAGGCCGAGCGTCATATAAGGCGCGCCATCCTTCTTCACAAAGGCGGGAATGATCGTGTGAAAGGGGCGTTTTGCCGGTTCATAGGCATTGGGGTGATCCGCATCGAGGCTGAACAATTCGCCGCGATCTTGGAACATAAAGCCTAGCCCATCGGGCGTTAATCCGCCGCCCATGCCGCGATAGTTTGATTGAATGAGGCTGACCATCAAGCCATCGCCATCGACCACGGTCAGATAGGTTGTGTCGCCGGGCCCCTCTAGTTTGGGTTCGGGCAAGGGGTCGGGGCCCAATTCTCCAGCTGCAAATTCTGCTGTGGCTTGGTTTGGATCAATCAGCGCGAAACGCTGTTTGCCATAGGCCTCGCTCAGCAATTCGGCTGGAAATTTGGCGAAGTCTGGATCGGCATAAAAGCGAGCGACATCGGCATGGGCAAGCCGCTTTGCCTCTGTGATATAGTGCAAGACCTCTGGGCTGCCGCGCTCCCATTGCGCTAGGTCCACATGCTTTAGGATATTGACCATTTGCAAGGCCGCAAAGCCCTGACCGTTTGGCGGAAGTTCGCACAGTTCAAAACCATTTCGGTACGCAGCGCAGGCTGGTTTAACCACTTCTGTCGTGTGGCTAGCGAAATCCTCCATGGTGAAAGCGCTGCCTTGCTTTTGCAGATAATCGACCATGGTTTGGGCAAGTTCGCCCTCGTAAAAGGCCTCTGCGCCTTGTTCGCCAATGATGGTCAGCGTGCGGGCAAGATCGGGATTGCGGAACATCTCTCCTGCTTTCGGGGCGCCACCCGCAAACCATGTTGCGCGAGCGTTGGAAAAGTCGAAATCATAGCGCTCAAGCCGGTTTTCATAGGCCCTTAAAGAACGGTCCAGATACATGCCAATGACAGGCGCAATCGGGTGGCCTTGCGTCGCATAGCGGATGGTGGGCGTCAGGATCGTTTGCATTGGCAAAGTGCCAAAGCGCTCGTGCATGGTGAACCATGCGTGGACTGTGCCAGGAATAGTGACAGGCAAATGGCCAACAGGCGGCAGAGCGTCTGCTCCGTCTAGCTTGGCTTTCAGCTGCTCCAATGTCTGGCCCTTGGGAGAGCGGCCAGAGCCATTGACGCCGTAAAGCTCGCCGCTCGCAGGGTCATAGATGATCGCGAACAGATCGCCGCCAATGCCATTGCCGGTTGGCTCCATCAGGCCAAGGGCTGCATTGGCTGCAATCGCTGCATCCACCGCATTGCCGCCCGTTTGGAGGATGTTGAGCGCGATTTGCGTCGCCAGCGGGTGAGCGGTGGCGGCCATGCCATTATGCGCCATGACGGGGCTGCGCGACCACTTTGCTCCCACAGGACGTCCGCCTGCACCGATCTGTTCCTCGATCGGGCGCTGCGCGGTTGTTGCGGCGCTGTCGCCAGCGTCTTGGGCTAAACCAGCACTGGGTGTTGCAGCGATAACGCTTGCGACAAATGCGACGGTAAAAAGCGGCTTCATTGGCGGGTCCCTTCTGGCTGAACAAAGCCAAGGGTAAGCCGCAATTGAATTTCCAGCAAGTGTAAGGCTAAGCGCCCCTAACTTTAGGCCTGCCGTTTGGCCGATTTAGTCGGACGCTTTGCGCTTCGCTTTCTTGCGCTCATGCGGGTCGAGCATGGATTTGCGCAAGCGAATGGTCTGCGGGGTCACCTCAACCATCTCATCGTCGCCAATATAGGCAATCGCTTGTTCCAGCGTCATCAAACGCGGCGGAGTGAGGCGGATCGCATCATCCTTGCCCGATGAGCGGAAGTTCGTGAGCTGCTTTGATTTCAGCGGATTGACTTCCATATCTTCTGGCTTGGCATTTTCGCCAATGATCATGCCCTCGTAGATTTTCTCATTGGGGTTGATGAACAATTCGCCGCGTTCTTCCAGCGCATAGAGCGCATAAGCGGTCGCTTCGCCGCTTTCGCTCGAGAGGATAACGCCATTCCCGCGTCCCTCAATCTGGCCCTTATATTCGCCATATTTCTCGAACAGACGGTTCATAATGCCCGTGCCGCGCGTGTCCGACAAAAACTCGCCGTGATAGCCGATGAGGCCGCGGCTTGGGGCAGAGAAGGTGATCCGCGTCTTGCCAGAGCCTGACGGGCGCATATCAACGAGCTCAGCCTTACGCTTTTGCATCTTTTCAACGACTGTGCCGGAATGCTCGTCATCAACGTCGATAACAGCGGTTTCATAGGGTTCTGTGCGCTTGCCGTTTTCCTCGCCATACAACACACGCGGGCGCGAGATGCCCAGCTCAAAGCCTTCGCGGCGCATGGTTTCAATCAAAACGCCAAGCTGCAATTCGCCCCGGCCAGCAACTTCGAAACTGTCTTTGTCGTCGCTTTCGGTGATGCGAATAGCGACATTGCTTTCTGCTTCGCGCAGCAAGCGGTCGCGGATCATCCGGCTGGTAACTTTGCTGCCTTCGCGGCCAGCCAGCGGGCTGTCATTGACTGAGAAGCGCATCGCCAGCGTTGGCGGATCAATCGGTTGTGCTTCGATGGGAACGGTGACAGCAGGGTCTGCGATCGTGTTAGAGACGGTCGCGTCTTCAAGGCCCGCCATAGCGATAATATCGCCCGCTTCGGCGCTTTCAACAGGAACCCGCTCTAGCCCGCGGAAGGCCAGCAATTTGGTCGCACGGCCTGTCTCAACCACATTGCCATCGCCATCAAGCGCATGGATTGGATCGTTCACATTGACGCGGCCCGATTGCACGCGGCCTGTCAGAACACGGCCCATGAAATTATCACGGTCAAGCAAGGTCGCAAGGAAGCTGAACGGGCCTTCTGGATCAAGGCCGGGCGCTGGCACGTGATCAACGATCAGCTTGAACAATTCGCTCAAATCGCCCTCACGCGCGGTCACATCGCTGCTGGCATAGCCATCGCGCCCGCTGGCCCAAAGCGAGGGGAAGTCGAGCTGTTCGTCATTGGCATCAAGGCTAAGGAAGAGTTCAAAACACTCGTCCAGAACCGCATCAGGGCGAGCATCGCTGCGATCAATCTTATTGACGATAACGATTGGCTTCAGACCCAGCGCAAGCGCCTTGCCGGTCACAAATTTGGTTTGCGGCATTGGCCCTTCGGCGGCATCCACCAGCAGGATAACGCCATCAACCATGCTCAAAATCCGCTCAACCTCAGCGCCGAAATCGGCGTGACCGGGTGTATCGACAATATTGATGCGCGTGGTTTCGCCAGCATCATCATCCCACTCAACACTGGTGCATTTGGCAAGGATGGTAATGCCGCGCTCTTTTTCCAGATCGCCGGAATCCATTGCGCGCTCTTCAATCCGCTGATTGTCGCGGAACGTGCCTGATTGACGGAAGAGCTGGTCGACCAAAGTGGTTTTGCCGTGGTCAACGTGCGCGATGATTGCGACATTGCGCTGAGCTTGCGTTGAGGACGCGCTAGACATGAGATTTATGCTTTCGAGTTATGACGAGTTATTGGCCAAGTCGCTGGCCATCAGGGCCTTATGAAGCCCGCGTTTGGACCCCATTATGGGCCGCATTCAGGCTGCTATTGGCGCGCCCCTAGCTTAGAGAGGGTGTATAGACAATGGTGCAGAGCACAAAAGCCGCAAATGCCCCAATCTATTCGCCTGGTCCATCGTCACAAAACCGCACCCGCTCGCGCAAAACCTATGTGGCTGGAATACCACAAATTCGCTTTGTGCTTTGTAAAATTGCGCCACTGTCTTGAGCCGCTGCTTTTGCAGCACTAATGCGAGCCTTAACGCGGGAGGTGGAATGCCACAGCCGTTTCTATGCATTTTTGTGAATGAGAGAGGTATATTTATGCGTTTAACCGCAACTGGCCGTTCTTCGGCCTTTCGTGTGTCATTGCTTGCAGGGGTCGCAGCCCTAGCAGTTCCAGGCACAGCCTTTGCCCAAGAAGCTCCTGATGAAGCCGCAGTTGAAGACGATTTCAACGCTAGCAACACGATCATCGTGACCGCAACCAAGCGTGAGCAAACACTGCAAGAAACCCCAATTTCGGTTTCTGTGACATCGGGTGAAACGCTTGATAATGCGCAAATCCGCGATATTCTCGATCTGCAAACTGTGACCCCATCATTGCGGGTTAGCCAGTTGCAAAACTCATCAAGCACCACTTTCATCATTCGCGGCTTCGGCAATGGCGATAACAACTTTGGTATTGAGCCATCGGTTGGCGTCTTTATCGACGGCGTGTTCCGTTCGCGGACGGCTGGCGCAATTGGCGATTTGGCCAATGTAGAGCGGATCGAAGTTTTGCGCGGTCCCCAATCGACTCTGTTTGGTAAGAACGCATCTGCTGGCGTGATTTCGGTTATCACCAAAGCGCCGCAATTTGATTTTGGCGGCGGCGTTGAGGCTAGCTATGGCAATTTCAACGCCATCGTCATCAAGGGCGATGTGACCGGGCCAATCACTGATAACATCGCATTCTCGCTCGATGGTTCTTACAATTCGCGCGACGGTTTTGCAGAGATCCTCAATCTCGATGAAGAGATCAATGATCGCAACCGTTTCAGCGCACGCGGTCAGTTGTTGATCGAACCTACGGCCGACATCAGCATTCGCGCGCAAGCCGATTTCTCGCGGATTGACGAAACCTGCTGTATTGCAAACACGCTGGTTGCAGGCCCAACAGCCCCGGCTGTCTTTGCGGTTGGTGGCGCTCTCAATACTGATTTGTTTAGCGATGAGACCTTCCTCAACATCGTCCCAGAGAACGAAGTCGACAATTATGGCGGCTCCATTCAGATTGATTGGAACACTGGTCCGCTAACGCTGACTTCGATCACGGCCTATCGCGAGCTTGAAAACTTCGTCGAACAAGATGTTGATTTCACCAGCGCCGACATTGTGAATGAAATACGCGATCAGGAGGTCAGCACGTTCACGCAGGAATTCCGCGTTGCCTCGGATTTTGATGGCCCGCTCAACTTCTTGCTTGGCGGTTTCTATTTTGATGAAAGCATCACCCAAGACAGCGATCTTATAACGGGCGCAGCCACGCGAACGTTTTTTGATCTGTTGACTGGCGCGCCGGGAACATTTTCTTTTGTTGAGGGTGCGATTGGCCTTCCGGCAAACAGCATCTTTAGCCCCGGTCCTTTGACGACAGAGGCTTATTCCCTCGACAACACCAGCTGGTCGATTTTCGGCACCGTTGATTTTGAGCCTGTTGATGGCTTGGTCTTCACTGGCGGTTTCAACTATACTGACGATGAAAAGGATTTTGCGCTTAGCCAAACATCTTTCGATCCGCTTGGTCAGGTCAATCTGGTTGATGTTGGCATTATTGGCGGCTTGGCTCCATTCTTGGGTGCAAGCGCAGCCGATCCTGCAGCGATTGCAGCATTTGCCGCTGATCCTGCGACTGCTCCGATTTTCGCAGCCGTGGCAGCAGGGGCGCAAGATCCCGCCCAAAACCCATTGCTTGGTTTGTCGGCGTTTCAGTTTCAGCCGCCGTTTCTAAATACGCCCAATGCGGTTGAGGATGGCCAGACCCGTGATGATGACTTCACTTACACAATCCGCGTGGCTTATGATGTCTCGCCAGAGGTCAACATCTATGGCTCGTTTGCAACCGGCTTTAAAGCTAGTTCTGTAAACCTGTCGCGCGATAGCCGTCCGGTCTTTGGTGACTTTATCCCGGGCCCCGGCGGCAGCGCGATCCTTGCACCATCATCGCCGATTACTGATGCGGGCTTGGCTGTGCCAAACCTTACCACTGGCTCGCGCTTTGCTGGACCAGAATCAGCAGAAGTCTATGAGATTGGCATAAAAGCCCAGTTCGATGGCTTTGGCTTTAACCTGGCATTGTTCGACCAAACGATTGAGGGCTTCCAAAGCTTCTTGTTCACCGGCACGGGCTTCCAGCTCAACAATGCTGGTCAACAATCGGTGCAGGGTATCGAGTTTGACACGACGATCTCGCCGGCTGATGGTTTTGTCTTCACTTTTGGTGGAACCTATCTCGACCCAGTGTTTGACAGCTTTGTCGGCAGCCCTGTGGGTGATCTGTCGGGCCTTCGCCCAGGAGGCATCCCAGGCTTTAGCCTCTCGACCTCAGCAACCTACACGCATGAGTGGGACAGTGGCACACGATTGGTCAACCGGGTTGATTACAATCACGAGAGCAATGTGCTGATCAACAATGGCTTGCCGACCTTTGGCGATAATAACTTCCAGCGCGAAGTTAACCTCGTCAATGGTTCGATGACCTTGCAGCTTGAAAACGGCTTTGAAGTGGGCGGATTTGTTCGTAACCTGTTCGACAGCCGCTATATTCTGACAGTCTTTGATGGCGTGGCTCAGGCGGGCACAGTGTCCGCTTACCCAAGCTCACCGCGCACATATGGCGCTGTTGCTCGCTTTAAGTTCTAAACACCGTTTAGACTTTAACCGAATAGGCAAAGGGGCTTCGCAGCGATGCGGGGCCCCTTTTCTTTTTGCGTCCCTGTTGGGGAGAGCGAGTGTCTGTGCGTCCTTGTTGTGGGCGCTCCTGCCGGCCTCTATAGCGCCCTTAGCGCTTGGGCTGGCTTAGCCCTTAGCAAAGGCAATGATCCG
>CAZTFZ010000079.1:0-3017 GCA_964613105.1 uncultured Porphyrobacter sp.
TCGCCCGCCATTTCCTTGGCGATTTCCTCGGTCAGGTGATAAATGACGTCGTAATACATCATCCGCACCTTCTCTTTATCGACGAGCTGGCGTGCCTTGGCATTGGGCCGCACACCAAAGCCGATGATCGGCGCAGACGAGGCCGCTGCCAAAGTCACATCGCTTTCCGTGATCGCGCCAACACCAGCGTGCAAAACGCGCACTTTAATGTCATCATTCGACAGATTGTGGAGCGCAGAATTGATCGCCTCCACACTGCCTTGAACATCGGCCTTCACCAACACTGGGAACTCAACAACCTCAGAGGCAAGATTGTTGAACATCGTGTCGAAACTGGTCGGGGCAAGCGCAGTGCGTTGCTCGGTCGCTTTTTCCTGGCGGTATTCAGCCACTTCGCGAGCGCGTTGCTCATTTTCAACCACGGTGAGGTTATCGCCAGCACCCGGTACGCCGCCAAGGCCCAGCACTTCGACAGGGGTCGATGGGCCAGCTTCCTTCACTTGCTTGCCTTGGTCATTGACCAGAGCCCGCACACGCCCGCTTTTCGTGCCAACCACGAAAGTATCGCCGCGCTTCAATGTGCCGCGCGTCACCAGCACAGTGGCGACAGGACCGCGGCCCTTATCAAGTTGAGCCTCAATCACGGTTGCATCGGCATTGCGATCAGGACGCGCTTTCAATTCAAGCAATTCAGCCTGCAAATTGATCGCATCGAGCAGCGCATCAAGCCCAGTGCCCTTGGTCGCAGAGACCTCGACATCTTGAACCTCGCCCGACATTTTCTCGACGATCACTTCATGCTCAAGCAGACGGCTGCGGACATTGTCGGGATTGGCCTCTGGCTTATCCATTTTGTTGATCGCAACAATCATCGGCACGCCAGCAGCCTTTGTGTGGCTGATCGCTTCGATGGTTTGCGGCATGATGCCATCATCGGCGGCCACCACAAGAATAACGATATCGGTGACATTGGCACCGCGAGCGCGCATCTCGCTAAAAGCAGCGTGGCCCGGCGTATCGAGGAATGTGATCGCATTGCCGCTCTTAGTTTTGAGCTGATAGCTACCGATATGCTGGGTAATCCCGCCAGCCTCGCCCTTAGTGACATTGGCACCGCGCAAAGCATCAAGCAGGCTGGTTTTGCCGTGATCGACATGGCCCATGATCGTAACCACAGGAGGGCGCGGTTTCAGCGTCTCTTCTGGATCGTCATCAGTGGTGGTGACAATATCAACGTCGCTTTCAGAGACGCGAGTGACATTGTGGCCAAACTCTTCGACCAGCAATTCAGCTGTATCAGCATCAATCGTCTGATTGACGGTGACCATCATATCGAGATTGAACAGCGCCTTCACCAGATCAGCGCCCTTTTCGCCCATCCGTTTGGACAGCTCTTGAACGGTGATCGCTTCCGGCACGATGACATCGCGCACTTGCTTTTCACGCGGAGTGGCTGGCCCACCATGCGAGCGGCGCTCTTTCTCGCGGGCACGCTTTAGCGCGGCGAGTGAACGAGCACGGCGGCCCTCATCCTCGTTGAGAGCGCGCGAGACGGTAAGCTTGCCAGAACGGCGCTTATCATCGCGGGCAGCAGTGCGCTTGTCCTCTTTCTTTTTCTTCTCAGGCCGCTTGATTTCAGGCCGAGCAATCGGCGTGAACTTGCGCGCGGTCGGCGTTGGCGATGACTTTTTGGCAGCGCCTTCATCCGCTGCGGCAGGAGCCTCGGCTTGCGCTGCCTCTGCAGGCACAGTTTCAGCTACAGTCTCTGGAGCAGCTTCTGGCTCGCTTTCAGCCTTGACCTTTTTATCGGCCGCTCGCTTCTTAGCATCTTGGGCCGCTTGTTTCGCAGCGCTATCGTCGCGCTTGCGTGCCTCTTGGGCCAAGCGCAGCCGCTCTTCTTCGGCCTCGCGCTGCATACGGGCGACACGCTCTTGCGCGGTCTCTTGCGGGGCGGCAGGCTTTTTGGGCGCAGGTTTAGGCGCCTCTTCAGCCACTGGCGGCGGAGGCGGCGGCGGTGCAGCCTCGACCACGGGCTCAGGCGCGGTTTCACCGGGCTTCAAGAGCTTGCGGCGACGCTTCACCTCAACCGCGACCTTATTCGTGCGGCCATGGCTAAAGGTCTGCTTGACCTCGCCAGCATCGACCGGACGTTTCAGGCCCAACGGCTTGCGGGCTGGTTTTTTCTCTTCGTCGCTCATTCTGGCTCACTAATCCTTACAAATATACTTTTTCGTCCGGCCGATCCGCATGTGTTTGCGACTGGGCCATATAATCTTCGCGTCAGTCGGGGCCCACTTGCCCCTTATCGGCCTGCCCTATATCGGCCTGCCCCATATCGGTTTTATCCGCTTCGTTAGTAGCGCAAAAATGCTGCAACCGGTCCAAACTTGCCCGCACCCTATCAACCGATGCGGCGTCTCTTATTGCGAAATGGACGACATTCTCACGGCCCAATGCCACAGAGAGCGTCTCTCGGTCCAGTGGCAAGCGCATTCCGCGCAATCCGCTGCCCTCTTGATCGGTTCCAACGCGCCAAGCTTGGTCGAGCTTGCTCATGCCGCCCTCGCTTGCATCGCTAGCGTGGCAGACAAGCTGCGTTTTACCCGCGCGGGTGTTGTCCGCGATTTTCTGGCTGCCCAAAATAAGGCTTCCAATCCGCAATTCTAAACCCAAGCGATCGAGCAAGGCCTTCTTCAATCCTTGCGCAATCTGCTCCGGCAAATCGGCAGGGATCGTCATGCTATTTTGCTTAAAGGCGCGCGCCAATCCGCCGCGCAATTTGCCATTGGCAAGAGCGCCTTCCAATTCTGTGCGGTTCACACCAATCCATGCGCCGCGCCCCGGCGCTTTGCCAAAGATATCGGGCAGCACATCGCCATCAGGAGACAACGCCAATCGAATAAGCTGCGCTTGCGGGCAAGTCTCGCCGCTAATGACACAGCGCCGTTCTGGCTCGGCCTTGGCCTTGCGCGTTGGCTTGGGCGGTCTTGATGCCGCCTCCTCACCATGAACTAGGC
>CAZTFZ010000079.1:3117-7649 GCA_964613105.1 uncultured Porphyrobacter sp.
GGCAAGTCTCAGCGGGCTCAGAAGCGTGAGCCTTAGCAGGGTCAGCGATGACGGGGTTTACGCGCTCATTGGTCGGAGTCCGCATGGGCGGCCTCCTGTTCGGCGGATGCGCTGTCTGTGGCCGTGGTATCGGCTGCAGGAGCGCTGTCCTCTTCGTCTTCAAACCAATGCGCACGAGCGGCCATGATTATCTCATTGCCCTGCTCTTCATTGAGGCCGTAGTCACCCAATACGCCGCCTTTGTCCTGCTCGCGAACGGGCGGACGACGGGTTGGCGGACCAGCTTCAGGATTGTTCCTGCGGCGCGGCGCTTCGCGCTTCTTTTGGATCAATTCGTCAGTGGCCAGATCGGCAAGATCGTCGAGCGTTTTGATGCCCGCTTTGCCCAAAGTGACCAGCATAGCTTCTGACAGATGCGGTATTTCGGCCAAAGCATCCTCAACACCCAATTCGCGGCGTGCCTCGCGATGCGTGGCTTCCTGACGGTCGATCGCTTCCTTAGCGCGGTTCTGCAGCTCTTCGCCCAGCTCTTCATCAAAGCCTTCGATGCTCGCTAGTTCCTCGATTGAAACGTAAGCAACTTCTTCAAGCTCAGCAAAGCCTTCTGCGACCAGAAGCTGCGACAAGGTTTCATCCACATCGAGCTCTTCTTCGAACATTTTCGAGCGCTCAGCAAATTCCTTAGTGCGCTTCTCGCTGGCTTCTTCCTCGGTCATTATGTCGATCTGGTGGCCAGTAAGCTGGCTTGCAAGACGGACGTTTTGACCACGGCGGCCAATCGCAAGGCTAAGCTGATCGTCAGGAACGACCACTTCGATGCGGCCTTCTTCCTCGTCGAGGACAACGCGGGCAACAGTCGCTGGCTGCAAAGCATTGACGACGAAGGTCGCAATATCATCGCTCCAAGGAATGATGTCGATCTTCTCGCCCTGCAATTCCTGCACGACGGCTTGGACGCGGCTGCCCTTCATACCAACACAGGCGCCGACCGGATCGATCGAGCTGTCATGGCTGATAACACCGATTTTCGCGCGGCTACCCGGATCGCGGGCTGCAGCCTTAATCTCGATGATGGAATCGTAAATCTCGGGCACTTCTTGAGCGAACAATTTGCGCATGAAATCAGGCGCAGCGCGGCTCAGGAAAATCTGGGGCCCACGATTGTTGCGCTCTACCTTGGTGATGAGCGCGCGAACACGTTCACCCACACGGGCCGCCTCACGAGGGATTTGCTGATCCCGGCGGATAACGCCTTCAGCGCGGCCCAGATTGACGATCACATGACCAAATTCGACCGATTTGATGACGCCAGTGATGACTTCATCAGCGCGGTCTTTAAATTCCTCAAACTGACGCTCACGCTCTGCATCGCGGACCTTTTGGAAGATCACTTGCTTCGCGCTTTGCGCATCAATCCGGCCCAAATCGACAGGAGGCAGCGGATCAACGATAAAATCGCCAATGCTCGCGCCATCTTCCAGCTTTTGGCCCTGTTTCAGATCGACCTGCTTGAAGTAATCCTCAACCTCTTCAACGACCTCAACCACACGCCACAGGCGCAGATCGCCCGTTTGCGGGTCAAGTTTCGCGCGAATATCATTTTCCGCACCATAACGGTTGCGCGCGGATTTCTGGATCGCCTCTTCCATCGCTTCGATAACGATCTCTTTGTCGATCATTTTTTCCGAAGCGACCGCATTAGCGATTGCGAGGAGTTCTGCCTTATTGGCGGAAATGGCACTGGCCATCAGTCGTCTGCCTTTTCTTGTTCAGGAATAGATGCGTCTTCAACAATGTCGTCAGCGCCGGAACTATCCAGCGGCTGGGTGGCGGCGATAAGCGCGTCGGTCAAGAGCAGCTTTGCCGAATGAATAATATCCATGGGGAAAGAAACGCGCCCCGCTTTGGCATCATCGAGCGTTACGACGCCCTCTTCAATGCCTATCACCACGCCTTTGAAATTGCGTTGGCCCTTGTACTGCGCATCATTATCGGCGCCATCGTGTTTCTTGGCGAGGCTGATTTTGGCCTCATGCCCAGCCCAAGCCACGAAATCTTTCGCCCGCGTCAACGGACGGTCGATACCGGGAGATGACACTTCGAGATGGTAAGCCCCCTCGATCAGCACCTCGCCAGCCTCTTCCAAAGCCTCCATCCGGGCAGAGACCGCTCGCGACAAAGCTGCGCATTGATCGATGATCAATTGCCCCGTTGCAGGGTCCTCGGCCATGATCTGCAGAGCCTCAGCTCCGTCGCCTGCCTCTGATGGCATCATCTTGACGCGCACCAGATCAAAGCCGAGCGCAACTGCCTCGGGCTCTATAATCTGGGTCAGGCGGGCAAGATCGGTCATGGGGCGCTTTGGCGCGGTCCTTACGCAAATAGGTGTAACAAAGCCGTGTTAGGCCGGCCCCCGAAGGCGCCAACTCAAAGTGTCTCGACGATGTCGTGATTGGCGTCAGATAGGCGCACAGCTTTCGCTTGGCAAGAGGTGATTGGTGCTTGGCTTAAGCCACCGAGCAATCAGCCCCTTATAAATGGGCCTTATCGCACTCGCCCTTCGACCCAATTGCGCGCAAACTCCAGCTCTTCAACCTGTTCACGGCCAGCAATTTCTTCGCGGCGCACTCTGAAATCAATCAAAGCGCTTTCGAGTAAACGTTCGTCAAATTTCATGCCGCACAATTGCCCACTGCTCCAAACAATGCTGCCAAAGGCCTCGATTGTATCAAGCAAAAGAATACAAGAATTACCAACCCGGGGCGCTTTAGAGACCCGCAGTCGCGCACCAGTGGCTGACAGATCAACCACTTCGCAAGTCTCGTTTCCGCAAACCAATTCGAGCTTGGCCAACAGACCCAGTCGCAGACGCCCCTCGCGTCGACGCCCAGCGCGCCTTTTTTCTGTGCGGAATGGAGCGGGGGTAGGAATGCGGTTGAGTTTCATCAGACCTGCACCTTTGCAGATCGTGCCGAACGTCAAATCACCGCGCGGCTAGGTGCGAATACGTGTCTGCGCGCAAGCCCTATCTGGCTTGAACGCTAATCCTCGTTCGTAAGCCCATGCTTCTTTATGCAGTGGCGCAATTGGTCATATGATAGACCCAGAGCCTTGGCTGTTTGCCGCTGGTTCCAGCGGTGCTTGCCCAGAGCGTGTTCAATAATCGCACGCTCATGCGCATCAACCGCGCCGCGCAGATCATCGACAGCCTCAAGCGCTGCTCCTGCCATCTGCTTTACAGCAGGGTCAGAACCAGCAGACGCTGTAGGCGGCATTGGCGCAACCCCAGCCCCAGCCCCAACCGCTTGGCTTGCAGCCCTAGCAGGAACAAAAGGCTTCCACGGACTGTCAAAGGGATCGAATTGCGCATGCGCAATCGGCGCGCCCCAATCATCCCAGCGATAAACAGCGCGCTCCACCACATTGCGCAGCTCGCGGACATTGCCGGGCCAAGCGTAATCGTCCAATTGTTTGGCGACATGGTCTGCAAAGCCGGGCCATGCCTCCCAGCTCAATTCAGCCGCCATGCGCCGCCCGAAATAATCGGCGAGCACCTCAATATCACCCTCGCGCACTCGCAAGGGTGGCAGAGTAATCACCTCAAAACTCAATCGGTCGAGCAAATCAGCGCGAAATTCGCCGCGTTCAGCCTTGGCTGGCAGATCCTCATTGGTGGCAGCGACAATCCGCACATCCACGCGGATCGGGCGGCTAGAGCCAATCGGCGTCACCTCGCCATATTCAACCGCGCGCAGCAAGCGTTCTTGGGCGCCCATCGACAAAGTGCCCAATTCGTCGAGAAAAAGCGTGCCTTTGTCGGCTTCTTCAAACCGTCCAGCGCGTTGTTTGGTAGCGCCTGTGAAAGCGCCCGCTTCATGGCCGAACAATTCGGCCTCGATCAGGGTTTCAGGAAGAGCTGCGCAATTCATGGTGATCAGCGGCTCGCCCCAACGCGATGAAAGGCGATGCAAGCGTTCGGCGATCAATTCCTTACCCGTCCCGCGCTCGCCAATGATCAAGACGGGGCGTTGCATAGGGGCCGCGCGACTGGTCCGCTCGACCGCATCAAGGAAGGCGCCCGACTGGCCAATAAACTGATTTTCGCGCTCCATGGCTAACTTATAGGGAAATTTCCCACATCTTGGCAAGATACGCCATCATGAAATTTGCAGAAAATGTGTAAGATGCTGATATTCATATATATTCCTGTTTTGGCACAGGCTTTGCTGAATGAGAGGCAACAAGTTTGAAACAACAAACACATGCAATAATGCATCGTTCAAAGAAGGGCCCCTCGCCATGTACACACGCAGCTTCTTCAGCACCACGCTCGGCAATGCCGCTTTGGTCAGCATCGCAGCCATGGTCACATTCGCAATGCTCAGCCCTGAACTGATCACTGCTGCGCCGATAGGCAGCACAATTGATACGCTCGCGACCAGCGATCAAGTGGAGCTGGCGTGAACAGACCCAGCGATCATGAAAGCGGTAAGAAACCCGCCAAAACCAATCCGCGCCTGACGCGGGTTGAG
>CAZTFZ010000080.1:0-7616 GCA_964613105.1 uncultured Porphyrobacter sp.
CCGCCTGTTCTGGGATCGCGGTCGAGCACAGCGAAATCTGCCTTTTTGCCCGAGGCTATGCTGCCCACAGTGTCATCCATCCCAATCACTTGCGCCGCCTCAATTGTGATCGCGCGCAAGGCTTTATCGAGGCTCAACCGCTCTTGCGGAGCCTTCACAACGCCCGTTAGCGTCTCACGATTGCTCGCCACCCAAGCCAGATAGAGCGGGTCAATCGGTGCCATGTTGAAATCACTATGAAGGCCAAGAGGCACGCTCTTGCGTTCAAGCGATCCCAAGCGGTTCATCTGCGCAGCACGATCCGGCCCCAGCCCGCTTTGCGCATAGACATCGCCCAGCACGCGGATGTAATTGGGCTGGGCTGAAACCATCAGACCCATGCGTGCCAAGCGCCGGTTTTGCGCCTCGGTCGAATAGCCAAGATGTTCAAGCACCATCGTCTGGCGATTGCTGACGGGCAGCTGCGAAAATATATCGAGCACTGTGTCGAGCCCTTTGTCGCCATTAACATGGGTGTGCAATGTCCATCCCGCATCCCAAAAACGGCGCGCTTGGCCTTGCATAACCTCAGGCTCTGTAATCCATTTGCCTTCGTGACCATCGCTATACCCCGGCGCATTCATCTGCATATATTGGGCAAAGAATGCCCCGTCTGCGAACAGCTTCACTCGGTTGGAAAAGAAGAATTTGTCCGAGCCATATTTGGCCTGCGTCTCAGCGAGCCAAGCGTTTGGATCATCAGACACTAAGGGCGCAACGGGAATAGCAAGAATGCGCGAGGGTGTGGTGGCTTGGTCATAAAGGCTTTTAAACAAGGGCGCTTCCACCTCGACACCGCCAAACCCGCCAAAGGCCAAATCGGCGCTGGTGGTAACCCCGTTTTCGAGCATCATCTGGCGCATTTCGACCATGCCTTGCGCGATTTTTGCTTGCGAGAAGAGGTACGGCCTAAGCTTTTCGATCCCGCTGAACAGCGCCGTCTCGTGGATCACTCCAGAGGCAAAATCTGCATGTGTCGGATCAATATTGGGCTTATCAAATTCAGCTGTAAAAGCTGCTTCGGTTCCAATCTCCAAAAGCTCCAAAGCCTTTGTATTGGCGATAATTTCATGAAAACTGCGCTGCCAGATTACGACCGCCCGATCAGGCGCAATTGCATCGAGTTTGGCGCGGTCCATATCCCCATGGAACAATCGGTGATGCCCCCATGTCAGGAACAGCTTATCATCGCTTGCCCCCAGCACTTGACGCAAGCGCGCTTCATAATTCGCCTCGCCCGTGACCGCAGGATAGCTCTTGCCAGGAAGCTCCCATGCCTCTGGACTGATAAAGGGAATAGGCAGCATCATGACCGTCTGCATCGGGTGGATATGCGGCTCGATAAAGCCGGGCATTAAGACGCGGTCAGCAAAACGCTGGTCAAGACGAACCTTGCGCCCCTTGGTCCATGGCTCCAGCTCTTCCAAGCTCTGCGCGACGCCCAAAATAATGCCATCAGAGGTCGCGACAAAGCGCCCTTGGGGATAGCCCTCTTCCATGGTGATGATGGTCTTAGCCTCATAGATGGTCACATCTGCATAGGGCAATGGCCCTGCTGGCGTGTCGTCATTGGCCATCGCAATCGCCGCGCCCAAAACGCTCCATAGGGCCGCAACAAGGGCCGTCATCGCATATCTGATCATGTCTCTCTCCGCCCGCAGGACTATGCTAGTCCTCGCCCCGGCGCAATGGCCGCCTAGCGATCTATGGGAGGGCGGACACCGTTTCCTCCGGCGGTCAGAAAGCCGGCTGCATATGCGGCTGAGAACCAGGACGCCTCAAAGCCCGCCAGTTTCGACCCCGCGCGCCAGCAAAATGGGACGCATTTCGCGGTAAGCCGCTGGTGTGCGATCAAGCGGGATATACGGGTGCAAGTGGTGCACAGTGTGAAACTGCATGCCCATAGTGCCGATATTGCCGACCGCAGATTTCCAGCTGCGCGTGTCCTTATACCGCCCCTGCTGCGCCCCCGGATGGTGCGGCGCCCAGCTGAGGTAAAACACCAGATATGTCATCGAAATATGATAGGGCAGCCACCACATGAAAAACGCCTCGAGCGCGTGGCCGGT
Organism: uncultured Porphyrobacter sp.; assembly: GCA_964613105.1. Lineage (GTDB taxonomy): Bacteria > Pseudomonadota > Alphaproteobacteria > Sphingomonadales > Sphingomonadaceae > Erythrobacter. The sequence continues at coordinate 2,109 of CAZTFZ010000080.1, forward strand.
CCAAGCGAGCGTGAACAACACCGCAAAGAATGCAAGCTTATAGGCGAGCGCTAAGAGCATCAGATCACCGCGCCCTTGCCGCTCTAATGCAGCGCCATAGTCGCCCTCTTTCTGGCCGTCGGGCTGTCTTTGGCGAATGGTTGACCACAGGGCAGACCAAGGCCCAGCCGAACTGCAAGAATAGTCTGGGTCTAGCTGGGGATTGTTGGCATGCTTGTGATGTTCAAGATGCGTAAAACGAAAGGCGTTGAACGGCGTAATGATCATCCAAGTGGTCGCATGGCCCAGCAGTTCATTGAGCCAACGCCATTTGGTTCCGGGCCGCCCGATGATGTCGTGCTGCGCGTCATGGGTTGGCAGATAGACGAGCGATAGGCTGATCGTCGATAATATGAAACCCAGCCACAAGGGCATAATGTCGAGGAATACCAGCGGCCATAGCGCCAGCCAAAAGGCCAGATTGCCAAAGCCCCAAATCACCATCAGCCATGGGAACATGCCGCTGTGCTTGCGGGCAATTTTGCGCTCAAGCTTCAATAGCTCCGCATCGGAAAGGCCCGAAAGATCGGCGGGCAAGATATCGGATGTTTGGGCGGTCATATCCACCTCCCCTTGAGAGTTGCGAAGAGGCCCCAGCTGCCTGCGACAATCATCGCAAATACGAGGCTGGATAATCCAAATGGCGCGGCCAGCCCGGCTGCATCCATTCCTTGCGCGATGACGGGCACAAGCAGGCCAAAAGCGAAGATCAATGGCAATAATTTAACGAGAGCGCCCAAAATCGCGCCAATTGCGGTTTCCATTGTGTCTCTCCCCAATTTCTCATGCAGCGCTCAAGGCTGCTCGATGGGCTTTTGCCGGTTCGATTTTGCCTAGCAGTATCTCTCGATATTCTGGCGTCGCGTCAGCCGCTAGGGTCAGGTAAAAGCCGCGCCTTATTCGCCGTTTTGTTTCTTCAATGCTAATAAGACCGTAAGCCCAATCGCGACTTGGCCCGCGATAACAGATGAACAGCTGCTGCCCGAGCTCTTCGGCAGATAAACTGCCTCTTACCACGCCTTGAGCAATGGCCACTCGGCAGGCTGCGGTCGCGATCTCAATAGATATGCGATCTGCCCTAGATACCTCAGCGGGTTTGCCCGCGTCAGCTGCAGGTGTCTCAACCGCCAATGTAGCAGCCACCCGGTCAGCGCCGATAATCATCGTGCGAGCATAGTCTGCGCCCTCAAAATCAGGGTCTGTCGCAGCATCAACAATCGCTTCAATCATGTCGAGCGCGCTGTCGAACTCCTCAAGTTTCACCCGAGTCCTAAACTCCTCGACGCTGCGGGCCACCATAGCACGGATAATCTCATCCTTGCCGCCAATGAGGTTGTAAAGCGTCGGCGCGCTTACACCGGCCGCCTTAGCCAGGCCGCGGGTTGTTAGGGCGTCGATCCCTTGCTCGCGAATGATGGCGCGCGCAGCATCCAATATGCGGCGGCGGCGGCCTTCCATATTTTTTGCTCTTAAAGAGGCCATAGTTCCTACGATTCCTTCACCGTGCATTGTAGGATAGTCAAATTTTTTAATCAATGATAAAAGTTTAGAATGATGCTTGGACGCCGCGCTGCTTATATGCTCCAAAGCGAGGGCCAAGGGTTTGCAATGCTGCGAGCTATCGGCAAGGGGCAAAGCATGGCAGCAGATGTGAATGAATTTTCGGCCACGCCGATTGCTGACGACCAATTGGTCGCATGGCCTCGCGTTGCAGCGGTTTCGGCGATGGTCTCCTTCTCGCTGCCCACTTTCATAACAGGACTGGAGGTCGCGCAAGGGCTGCCCCCAACCGAGACGCTATGGGCGCTTATCTGGGGCTCTGTCATTTTAACCGTTATTGGCACGATTATGGGAGTGATCGGCGCGAAGACACGGATGAGCTCTTACCTTCTAGTCCGGGCAGGTTTTGGCGATCTTGGTGCAAGCATTGTCAATGTCGCCTTTGCGATCTCTTTATTGGGTTGGTTCGGCATCAACATAAATCTGTTCGCAGATGCAGTGGCGCGGCTGGCATTGGATGTTTGGGGGCTTGAGCTTTCGACGCTTGGCTTGGCGATTTTTGCCAGTATCTGCATGACAGTGACCACCTTGGTTGGCTTCAAAGCGATCAACATATTGGCAAGCCTGCTGGTACCAGTGCTTGCAATCGTGACCTTTCTGCTCGCCAAATCTGCCTTGGACACAATGCCATTGGAGCAGATCATGGCGCTGGAAAAACCAGCGACCATGAGCATGGGCGACGGGATTTCAGCAATCGTTGGCGCAGTTATCATCGGCGCAATTATCCTCCCCGATATCACCCGCTTTGTGCGCCATTGGTCGGGCGCTGTGTACACAGCCATAATCGCTTATCTGATTGTAGAATTGATCGTCATGGCAGCCGCTGGCCTTGCTGGCTCTGTATCTGGCAAAACTGACATGCTGGAGATCATGCTCGATCTCAATCTGGGCCTTGGAGCTTTTGCCATCGTGATCGCTGGTAGCTGGGTGCTGAACTCGCTCAACCTCTACAGCACGATTTTGAGCCTAAAGGCGACATTCCCCAAGTGGAATGGCCGAGTGCTGGCCATTGGTTTAGCTGTGATCGGGGTCGGTGCAGCCTTGCTCAATATCCTCGATAGTTTCGTCACCTTCCTGTTCTATCTATCGGTCATCTTCATCCCTGTCGCAGGGGTGATCATTATAGATTATCTGCTCATCCGGCCTGCGGCGTACTCATTGGAGCGGCTGGAGAGCAACAACAGCTTGAATGCGCCCGGTCTGATCGCTTGGGCTCTTGGGGCTGTGTTTGCTGTGCTCGCCTCAGAGGCGCTTATGCCGACACTTACAGGCATTGCAGCCTTGGATGCTGTCGCACTCACCAGCCTAGTCTATATCGCTTTGGCATGGAGAGGACGCGAGGCAGAGCCGGCATGAGAATTGGAATAGACGTCGGCGGAACGCATACCGATGCGGTCATTCTCGACGGCGATAGGATCATTGCGGCCACAAAGGCTTTGACCAGCGCAGATGTGGTTGGCGGCATCACTGATGCCCTTGATAGGCTGCTAAAAGACGGCGCTGTTTCTCAATCCGCGATCAAAACGGTGATGATCGGGACGACGCAATTCACCAATGCCATTGTGGAGCGCAAAGAATTAGCCCCCGTCGCCGCTGTGCGCATTTGCCTGCCTGCGGGGCAAGGCATGCCGCCAATGATTGATTGGCCCGATGATATTGCAGGAGCTTTGGGCGGCCATATCTACACGCTGCATGGCGGCTATCTCTATGATGGCTTCCCTGTCGCCGAAATGCGCGATGATGAGATTGATGCCCTAATCGCTGACCTCATCAAAAAGCGCATAACAAACATCGCAATTGCGTCCGCCTTTTCTCCGATGAATGCTCAGCCAGAAGAGATGCTGGCGGCCAGAATACGGGCCGCAATCCCAGATGCGCGCATAACCTTGTCGCATAATTTCGGGCGTCTGGGTTTGATGGAGCGAGAGAACGCAGCCATCTTAAACACATCACTGCTGCCCTTTGCCGATCGCGTGGTGGGATCATTCCTTGATGCGCTAAGCAATCGCGGATTGCATTGCCCATCCTACATCAGCCAAAACGACGGGACCTTGATGAATGCGGATTTTGTCCGCTCTTACCCCGCTTTGACCTTTGCATCGGGGCCCACAAATTCCTTGCGCGGCGCGTCTAAATTGACCGGGCTGCAAGATGCGATTGTGGTGGATATTGGCGGGACAACCTCGGATATTGGCGTGCTGCAGGGCGGTTTTCCGCGCACGTCCAATGTGGTGATCGAGATTGGCGGGGTGCGAACAAACTTCCGAATGCCCGATATTCTGGCTTTGGGGCTTGGTGGTGGCAGCGTCGTTTTGGACGAGGGCAAAACCGTTGGCCCGCAATCGGTTGGCCACAATTTGGTGAAGGAAGGCATGGTTTTTGGCGGAGACACTCTGACAGCCACCGATATTCTGGTTGCAAGCACTGGCGCTGATATTGGAGAGCCTGCTCGGGTTGCGGACCTCCCGCAACAGACCGTCAGCAATGCCTCTGAAACTATGCACAATATGCTCGACCAAGGCATTGAGATGATGAAACCCGGCGGCAAGGATATGCCTGTGATTTTGGTCGGCGGCGGCTCTATTTTGATCACAGAGGGCCTTAAGGCCGCGTCTAAACTGCATCGCCCCAAAAATGCCGGAGTTGCCAATGCTATCGGAGCAGCGATTGCTCAAATTGGCGGCGAGGCTGAGCGGATGATGTCTTACCGCCAGACCCCGCGCAAGGAAGCGATCCAAACGGTCATCGCCGATGCCACTGCGAAAGCTGTAAAGGCTGGCGCGGACATATCCTCGATCAAGGCGGTCGATATAGAAGAGACAGCCGTGCCCTATATGGAAGCGGGCGATATGCGCATTCGGGTCAAGGTGATTGGCGATCTGGCAGCAGGGGTCGCAGGGTCATGAAAACTATCGGCCTAGAGCATTTGGAGGATTTGGCCCTAGGCTCCGTCTTTCTTGCAACCGGCGGCGGCGGCGATCCGCATGTGCCGATGCTAATCGCTCGTGAGGCAATCAAGCAATATGGACCCGCCCAAGTCATCCAGCCAGAAGAGCTTGACGATGATGCTTTCGTCGTCACCATCGGAAGTGTTGGCGCGCCCACTGTGAGCTTGGAATTGCTGCCATCGCTCGATGATGCCGCGCGCACTCTTGCAGCTTTTGAAAAACATGTGGGCCGCAAGGTCGATGCAATCGCCTCTTTCGAGATTGGCGGCGGGAATTCCCTCATTCCATTGTGCGCCGCTGTTGGCGCAAATGTGCCTGTCATCGATGGAGACGGCATGGGCCGAGCGCTGCCCGAGGCGCAGATGATGTCGTATCCGATCGCGGGGGTTCGGCCAACACCGGCGGTCGCTTGCGATTATGCTGGCAATATTGCGACGTTTGAGGTCGATACGACCGAGATTTACGAGCGGCATATCCGCAGCTTTTCAATGGCTGCAGGCGGCATGGTGACCGCTGCTGAGCATCCCATGACTGGCGCTGAATTGAAACGTTCGATCATCCCGGGAACGCTCAGCTTTTCGGTCGAGCTTGGCAAAACACTGCGCGAAAATCGCGGACAGGCGGATGGCTTAGCAAGCCCCTTGCAAACGCTCTTTTCCCAATCGATTTACGGGGAATGCCGCCACATATTCACTGGCAAAGTGATCGATAAAGCGACGCAAATTGTCGGTGGCTATGATATTGGCTCGGCAGAAGTCGAAGGTTTTGACGGCGGGGGCGAGAGGCTCACGGTCAATATCAAGAACGAATATTTGCTCGCCAAAATCGCAGGCAAGGTCGTCGCTAGCGTGCCCGATTTGATCACTATTGTTGATTTTGAAACCGGCGTTCCCATCAATGCAGAACGCCTTCGATACGGCCAGCGCGTTTCGGTATTTGCAACGGGCTGCCCGGATTTTTA
>CAZTFZ010000081.1:0-6254 GCA_964613105.1 uncultured Porphyrobacter sp.
AAGCTGGGTCCATAAGCGGGGCCTGCGGACGCCGCAGCCTCCTCCTCGTCAGACCGCTCAATAGCTTCCAGAATTTGGGTGGAACCGGTTAAGAGCGCAGCATAATCGCGCGCAGTTCGGCCCGAATTGTCCGACCTGTCAGCATTTGCGCCATTGGTCAGCAACAAACGCACCATCGCCAAATCGCGCCGGTGAACGGCTGCCATCAAGGCGGTTTCGCCAGAGGTGTTAGCGTTATCAACCCGGGCGCCAGCCTTAAGCAAGGTTTCAACCGCCTCAATCAAGCCAAGCCGCGACGCGATCTGCAGCGGGGTCACACCCTTTTCATCCTCAATATTGGGATTGGCACCGCGCGCCGTCAAAAAGCGCACCCAAGCCACATCGCGGCGAGCGGTCACGATGTGCAGCGCGCTCTCGCCGGTGGTGATGTCGCGCGTATTGATGATGGTAGAGCCCGGCTCGTTCAAGGTCTTAGTGACCTCTTCGCCATCCCGATCACGAACAGCTTTTAAGAAGTTGTATCCTTCCGAAAAACCTTGTGCGGCGGCAGGTGGCGCAGTGACAACGCTTGTAAGCGCAAAGCCGCCGACCACGAAACTTGCTAAAGCCGCGCTGGCCACAAGCCCGCCGGCAGTCAGGGGTTTGATGAATGTCCTGCCAATTGTTTTGCCCAATGTTTTGGCATCAATAATTGTCACGCGTCTATCCTCACTTATCTCTTTGGACCTGCTTTTAAGAGCCGCTGCTTATAGCCGAAACGCAAACCGCCCCGCACGGGCCGCGTCATGCTGAAAAATTATGAGCAAGCCGCGCTCACCCTATTGCCCTTCGGACTTTAGCAGACCATGAACCCAATTGTCATGGTTAGATTGCTCACTTGCTTTTTTCTGGCTGGTTTTCTGGCCGCCTGCTCGCCTGAATTGCCCTCCTTTGGTGAGGACACACAGGGCGAACCACCGCTCAAAGGCGCAACCATTGGCGGCGCATTCGAGCTGGTCAATACGGCAAATGAGACGGTCACATGGGATGATTTTCGTGGCCGCTATGCAATCGTCTATTTCGGCTTTGCCTTTTGCCCCGACGTCTGCCCCACAGATGTTCAGCGCTTTACCCGCGGGCTGGCGTTGCTGAGTGAAGCAGAGCCAGAATTGGCAGCTCAAGTGCAGCCAATCTTTATCTCGATTGATCCAGAGCGCGACACGCCTGAAGTGGTGGCAGAGTTCACCTCGGCTTTTTCCGATGATCTTATCGGCCTCACCGGAACGCCCGAGCAGGTCAAAGCGGCCGCTGATACTTTCCGCGTCTATTACGAGCGAGGTGAGGATCAACCGGGCGGCGGTTATCTGGTCGATCACACCAACATCACCTATCTTTTCGGTCCCGATGGCGAGCCATTGGCTACCCTGCCGACCGATCTGGGCGCTGAGGCTGTGGCTGAGGAATTGGCCAAATGGGTGCGTTAAGGACACGTTTTTGGGAGCGCCCGCTTGCGCAATTGAACGAGGCGGAATGGGAAGCCCTGTGCGATGGCTGCGGCCATTGCTGCCTGCACAAAATCGAGGATGCCAACACTGGCGAAATCGCCTCGACCAATGTCGCGTGCAAATTGCTCGACTGCGAAACGGCGCAATGCTCCAATTACGCCAACCGCAAAAGCTTCGTTCCCGATTGCCTGCGCTTGACGCTCAAAATCGTCGACGACATCAGCTGGCTGCCCGAAACCTGCGCTTACTCTCGCAGAGCAAAAGGCCAGTCCTTGCCGCAATGGCACTATCTTTTGAGCGGCGATAAAGACGCAATCGTTATGGCCGGAGCTTCTGTCGCAGGCCGCGTGGTTCGCGAGGAAGAGGCTGGACCGCTTGAGCACCATATCGTCGATTGGGGTGAAGGCTGGGATGACCACGAAGACAGCCATGAAGAAGGGCCGCTATGATCGAGTGGTTGCGCAATGCTGGGGCTGATCCGACAATCGAGCTTGCGGGAAAAACCCTGCCAATCGAATTGAAACGGATGGCCCGCGCCAAGCGTCTCACTCTGAGGCTCGCGAGCGATGGCAGCGCAGTGCAGATAACCATGCCGCGCTGGTGCAGCACAAAAGAGGCGGTCGATTTTGCATTATTGCGGCAGGAATGGCTCGAAACGCAGCTTGCAAAAGTGCCTACGGCCGAAAATGTTCTGGAGCGCGGGACGCTGCGCTATCGCGGACACGAGCTAGCGATTGACTGGCAAGAACGGGCGCGGCGCAAACCCGTCTTGAGCGCGCATGATGCGAGCGCCAAAGAGTTTGACAAGCGCATTGTCGTGGGCGGCCCTCGCGATACCGTGACGCATAGATTGCAGCGCTGGCTGGAAGGCGAGGCGCAAAGCCTGCTCGAAGCGGATTTGGCATTTTTCACCGCTGCGGCTGGCCTGAAAACTCCGCCTCTAAGGCTGTCGCGCGCGAAAAGGCGCTGGGGCAGTTGCTCTTCCAAAGGCGTCGTTCGGATCAATTGGCGTCTTATCCAAGCGCCCGATGCTGTGCGGCGATCCGTGGTCGCGCATGAAACCGCTCATCTTGTGCATTTCGATCACAGTCCGGCTTTTCATGGGCTGTTGGCAGAGCTTTACGCCCAAGACGATGGCGCAGACATTGCCGAAGCTGATAGCTGGCTCAAACACAATGGCCGAACGCTTTATGCTGATTTTGGATGAATTTGCAGGCCCAAAAACCGGCCCAAAAACCGGCTAGAAGAGCAGGACAATAAGATCACTGGCGTAAGGGCAAATTGATCCCTATCTTGCAGCTGTCATGGGTATCCTATCACGTTTCAATCCGGTTTCGGGCCTCAAAGATTTTTGGCAGGAATTTACGCGCCCACAGCCCTATCGCTGGCCAGTGCTTGGCGTCTCCGCACTCATAACCGGAACCTTGTTTTACCCCTTCACGCAAGAAACCGTCTATTTGCCGCCCGAAGCGCCAATCGTGACCTATATCACCACCTTTGCCGAAGGGCGGACCGATGAGGAAATCCGCGCCTCCAACATTGCCAATCAAGAACGCAAGGATCGGCTTGCTGTTGAACAGGCCGAACGCGAGGAAAGAGTGCGCGAGCTTTATCGCTCGCTTGGCCGAGCAAGCGGCATGGATGTTGACGCGATCGAGGAAAAGCTGGCCGAGGAAAAGGCGCTAGAAGAAGCGCAAGCCGCTGAAAGCGCGGCGCTTGAGACAGAAGATGAGACAGGCAATGAGGTGGACAATAAGACTGGCGATGAGGCTGGCGATGGCGACGCGGCGGAATGATCAGCCGCTCAGACACAGCATGGCTTGATGCAGCCGCAAGGCTTGCTGTGCGGGGCAGACCGAAAAGCTGCCCCAATCCATCTGTTGGCGCGATTGTGGTCAAACAGGGGCGTGTTTTAGGACGTGTGTTGGGTCGGGGCTGGACGCAAGCAGGAGGCCGCCCTCACGCAGAAGCGCAAGCGTTGGAGCAAGCTGGCAAGGCTGCCAAGGACGCTGATCTTTATGTGACTTTGGAACCCTGCGCCCATCAATCATCGCGCGGACCGGCTTGCGCTGATTTGGTCGCCCAAAGCGGGATTGCGCGGGCGTTTATTGGCCAGCTTGATCCCGATCTGCGCACAGCGGGCGAAGGGATAGAGCGCCTCAAAAAGGCTGGTATCGAAGTCCACATGCTGGATCATGCGCCATCGCGCGCTAGCCTTGCAGGCTATCTCATGCGCGCTGAGCAGGGCCGCCCGCACGTGACCTTGAAGCTTGCGCTTTCGCTGGATGGCAAGATCGCATTGCCCGATGGCACAAGCCAATGGATTACTGGCGAGCATTCCCGCGCCCATGTCCATTCACGCAGAGCCATGGCCGATGCAATCCTTGTTGGCGGCGCAACTTGGCGCAAAGACAGCCCAAGCCTTGATGTGCGCCTTGCCGGGCTAGAGGATCGCTCTCCTCAGCGGGTCATCCTCACCCGCGGCGTTGCGCCTGATGGCGTCAAAGTGATCAATCAGCCAGCGCAAATCAGCGAGCTTGAAAACACGCTTTACCTTTATGTCGAAGGCGGAGCAGCGACAGCGGCGAGCTTCCTTGCCGAGGATCTGGTGGACCGGCTGGAGATTTACCGAGCGCCGATTATCCTTGGCGCTGGCTACGACGCGATTGGCGATATCGGATTGGCTGATCTTGGGGCGGCGCATGGGCGCTGGCGCAGAAGCGAGACGCGCCAACTTGGCAGCGATAGTTTCGATGCCTATGACCGGTGTCGCGATTAGAGCGGCTGCATTCTCAGCCTTTCAAAACCATTCTTAAGGGTAAGCAAAAGCCATGTTCACAGGGATCATCACCGCAATCGGCACTGTCACTAAGGTCGAGCAGCGCGGCGATATGCGCCTTACTATCGCTTGTCCTTTCGACCCTGAAACAATGGCGATTGGCGCTTCAATTGCCTGTTCGGGCGTGTGCCTAACCGTGGTTGAGCGTGGCGGAGAAAAAGGCGATGCCTGGTTCGCGGTGGATGTCTCGGGCGAAACCACAAGCTGCACAGCAAGCGGGCAATGGGTAGAAGGGGCCAAGCTCAATTTGGAACCCGCCCTGCGATTGGGCGATGAGCTGGGCGGCCATTTGGTAACAGGCCACGTCGATGCAGTCGGCACAGTGGCGAGCGCCAGCGACATTGGCGGATCGATCAAGCTTGATATTAAAGCGCCTGCTGAAATCGCAGCGTTTCTGGCAGCGAAAGGCTCCATCACGCTTCAAGGCGTTTCGCTGACGGTCAATGCGGTTGAGGACCAGGCTGATGGCGCTTGCATATTCAGCCTCAACATCATCCCCCACACAGGCACGGTCACAACGCTCGGCACGCTGGCCAAAGGCGATGAGGTCAATCTCGAAATTGATGTGCTCGCGCGCTATCTCAAACGCATGCAAGCGCTCGAAAAGGCCTGATTAGCCGCCACTAATGCGGCGCTAATGCGCCACTAACCGCGCCTTATGCGGCTCTAACGCGGCTCTAATTGCTGCTAACAGCCGCCAAAGCGCTGAGGAACTTCGCAATGTTGCCATCGTGCAATCCGGCAATATTGATCCGGCCAGAGCCCGCCATATAGATTGCGTGCTCTTCGCGCAGAGTCAGAATTTGCTCTTTTGTAAGCGGAAGAATCGCAAACAGGCCGTTTTGATGCGCCAATGCGCCCAGCCCCAAACCGGGAACTTCATTGTCAGCTGCAGCAAGTTTGACGCGCACATCGCGCATCCGCTCGCGCATGGAGGAAAGCTCTGCAAGCCAATCTTTGGTCAATTCATCATCGCGCAGCACCATCCGCACAGCCGCACCGCCATGATCAGGCGGCATCGACCAGCTTGCCCGGGCTAGAGCATTGGCGTTGGAGACGACATCGGTCAGCGCGCCAGCGCTTTCGCCCATCATATAGAGCGCGCCAACACGGTCGCGGTAGAGCCCGAAATTCTTATCGCAGCTATAAGCGATTAAGGCTTGCGGGACAGCGGCGAGGACTTTGCGAACCCCCTCGACATCCTCCTCCATACCCTCGCCCAAGCCCTGATAGGCAATGTCGAGGATCGGCAGCACCGGCGAATTGGCCAGCGCTTCTGCAATCGCGGCCCAATCGTCAATAGTATAGTCAACACCAGTGGGATTGTGACAGCAGCCATGCAGCAAAATCGCGTCGTTTGCGCTGGCATTGTTGATGACATTCAAGACGGCGTCCAAATCAGCCAGACCTTCAGAAGTGCCGTGGTTGAAGCTTACGCTTTCAAGCGGCAGGTCATTGAAGATTTGCGCGTGATTGGGCCAGCTTGGCGTGCCAATGTAGACACGGCTCGCGCCCGCTTTCTTGGCAAGGGCCGCTGCCAATCGCACAGCGCCCGTGCCGCCCGGGGTTTGCATCCCCTCAATCCGGCCGCCCATGGTTGCATTCTTGCCGAAGATATAGGGGGCAAGCGAATGGACAAATCCCATATCGCCCTCTGGCCCCAAATAGGCCTTGCTGTCTTGCGTATCGACCAGCTTTTGTTCAGCGCCCTTAATTGCGCCAAATACAGGGGTATCACCCTCGCCAGTTCGGTATACACCAACGCCCAGATCGACCTTATCTGAACGGTCATCTGCGGCATAGAGCTTGATCAGCGCAAGCAGCGCATCGGGCGATTGAGGCTGTAGATTATTGAGCATGCGCGCCCCATGCCTCTGCTAGGCAATTGTCGCAAGCCCTAACAGGCTTGCAGGGCCAAGAGTTTGGCTTTG
>CAZTFZ010000081.1:6354-7600 GCA_964613105.1 uncultured Porphyrobacter sp.
AGCACGATTGCGCAACCTTACAGCGAAAGGCTTTTAAAACGGCAGCCAGCGTTGCTTTTTAGAAAAGCGCATATAGCCAGCATTGACGCCAAGCCGTAGCCCTGCCCCAACGCGAATGGGGATGAGAACCACATCGCCTCTGCGAAGATAGCTGACGGTCATGCCGCCCACCAAATAAGCCTGACCTTCGCCTGCTGGAAAACGCTTATACAATTCTTCGCTGTCATAAAGATTGTAGACCAGCACAAATGTGCTGCCAGCATTCGCGCCTGCGTCAAAGCCAATCGAAGGGCCGGTCCAATAGACGGTCCGTTCGCCCTCGACCTTATGGAACAAAGTGCCAGAGCCATAGCGAGCTCCGACGACAAAAGCGCCGCCCGCCTCGCGCCCAACGATATAGCCATTGGGCTCGCCCTGCTCTGCGAGCAGGCCGCGGATCAATTCTGCGACGCCCTTTGCACCAGCGCCAAACACGCCCTCTGCTGCCCCGATCAGATCATCCTCGCGGTAAGTGGTGCTGTCTGGATTGCTGGGCGCGGCATTCGATGGAACGTCAGTGCCAAAATCTTGGCTCGTTTGCGGCGTTGTCGCGGGCTCTGCAGGCTGCTCAGTGGTATCGCCCTCAATTATCGGGCCGCCGGGCTGCGACCAGGTCGGTGCTGCGGGCGCTGCGTCAGTGCTGGGGAGCTCGGGCACGTCATTGGTGCTGGGAAGAGGCGCAAGGTCGCCATCAATCGGCATGTTGAGGCCAGCGTCGGGATCAACCGTCTCAACCTGCGCAGATAGGGGGCTTGCAAACAATCCAATAAGGCTCAGCGCAATCAAGCCAATTCCCACGAGGCTCAAAAGCCTTTCAAAGCTGCGCGTCACAAAATCGAGCGGGGCAGGATCGTTGTGTATCATAGTCATTTCCTTAGCTGCGGCGCTTTGCTGGGGGTCAGCCCCCCCCTAAACAGTGGGTCTGCAGTGGGTCTGCGCCAAGCGTGGCTATCCAAGCTTAGATGAATCCACATTGGCGGCCCTCGCAATGAGTGAACGATGAACCGAATCGAAAACAAGACGAACTGACGTTTACGCAATGCTGGCGGGCGTTTCGCAGGAATTTTCGCCTTACGTGATCAGCGCACTTGAAGGTGAAGGGGGAGCGGGGTATAGGCCCGCCTCTCGCGGAGAAAAGCACCGCGATTTTTCCGGAGACGTGGGTGAGTGGCTGAAACCAGTTCCCTGCTAAGGAACCATACCCATA
>CAZTFZ010000082.1:0-7455 GCA_964613105.1 uncultured Porphyrobacter sp.
TTAGGGGTGATGGTTTCCTATTTCTAAGAAACTCACCGCGTATTTCTACTGAGCGACGGGCAAGCAACTGCTCATGATTCGTTAGGAGACCAACTATGAAGACCACTTTGATCGTAGCGGCAGCAGCCCTTACTGCTAGCACTACAGCCTATGCTCAGGATTTGACCAACAGCAACAGCGTCAACCTCAACCCTGTGATCGAAGACAGCTTCGATGATAACCGCGACTACATCGAAGACAGCTTCGACGATAACCGTGATTTTGTTGACAGCTTTGATGACAACCGTGATTTCGTTGATAGCTTTGACGACAATTCAGACACTAACACGGCGACGGTTCGTTTTGGCGGTGCAACCACCTTTAACGCCAATGCAATCGTGGCAGAATCAACACTTTCAGGCGTTGTAACCGGCGTTGATGTGGATTTTGGCGATGTGTCCAACTCTGCAGGCTTCGATGCTTCGCTGAGCAATAGCGGCAATGCATTCCGTAACTATGCGGGCATGAATGCGCTCAACCAGAACACCGGCACTGGCGCTTCGCAAAATGCGACAGTGACTGTCGCTGCTTCAAACGCATCGCTCGGCGTCAATTAAGGCAAATCTGGGTTCGCCTGCGCTGCATGTCGCGGCGTGGGCGCCCAGCTTTAAGGAGAATTGACCATGACCAAGACAAATATGACGGTTTGCACTGCATCCGCCCTTGTCCTTGCAATGGTGTCAACGCCTAGCCTTGCGCAAGAGCAGCAGCCGGCAGCCGATGCGCCAACAAACGGCCAAGCAGTAACCGATCAGGCAGCCGCGCAAAAGCCGCTGTTTGCCGATGCAAAGCCCGTTCAAGAGGCGGGCCTTGCTAAGATTGCGGGCCGCGAAGACTTGGCGCAAGTCACCCAGTCTGAACAGACCAATGCGGTCACTGGCAACAGCGTTGGCGACAATGCCAACACGGGTACGATTTCGCTGCAAGACAACGCTTTTCGCGACATGAACGGTTTTACGATCGTCAATGCCAACACAGGCAATAACGTCGCGATCAACGCCACCATTCAAGTCAATATTGCGCTTCCGGGCGAGTAAGCGATGACGCGGCGCCTTTCAGCTATGTCGGCTTTGGCAGGAGCATTGCTCTTGCCAGCCTGTGCAGCTGTGCCTGCGGATGACGGGCGCTTTGAAATTGCTACGCACGCAGGGGCGCTGACACTGGCGTCTGCTCCGCGCAGCATGGTGGAAACCCGTTTTGATACGGTGGTCCGCCAGCAATTTGACTTTAGCTGCGGTTCCGCTGCTCTCGCGACACTGCTGACCTATCACTATGATAAGCAACAGGGCGAGGGCGAGGTGTTTCGCGGCATGTGGCGCGATGGCGACAAGCAAGCGATCCAACGCCTCGGCTTTTCGCTGCTCGACATGAAACGCTATTTGGCAGCCCAAGGCATGGTGGCCAATGGCTACCGCGTGGATCTTGACCAAGTGGCCGGTGCCAATACGCCGGGAATCGCTTTGATTGCGCCTGATGGCTACCGCCATTTTGTGGTCGTCAAAGGGGTTGAGGATGACTTTGTCCTTGTGGGCGACCCCTCGCTTGGTTTGCGCCGTATGGACCGCGACCAATTTGAGAAAGATTGGAACGGCGTTTATTTTGTCGTGACTGATGGGGCAAAAATTAACCATCCTGCCTTTAATACGGACGCGCAATGGGAACGCGTCGCAGCTTTTGGGGCGGATCAGAGCATGTTTGAACCGGTTAGTCAGCAAGTACTCACGCTGACAGCGGCCGGTTTCGGGGAGTTTTAGAATGCGATTTGTTCGTTTTCTGGCTGCAATCCTGGCTTTTCTGGCTGTGCCAGCGGCTGCTAGTTCGACTGGTGGTAATGCACCATTCGGTGATGCGGTGGCGATGGACAGCCATGAATTGGCCGAGGAACGCGGCGGCTTCATACTCCCGGGCGGTATCGATTTGGATCTTGTCGTAAGGCAGGAAACCAGCATCGATGGCCAGCTTGTTCTGCGTTCTTCCTTCGAATTGGCTGAAGGCGCTCCTGTTGTATCGATTGAGCAAGTGTCTCAAGGTGTCTCGGTTCAGACCGAGGGCGATGATGCAACCACACGCGTAACAGTCGCGGTGCCAGGAACTCAGGTTTCTCACCTCGCTGGTCAGGCAACTGGAAGCATTATCACCAATACGGCTAACAACCGCACCATCTCTACCGTTACTTCGGTCGATCTCGACCTGTCACGGCTTGAAGTTGGTTCGATTGGGTCGTTGATCCCCACCTTGGGCGCACTTGCTAGGGAAACAGCAAGCTACGGCATCTAAGCCGAGCCCAATTGGGTAAACACAAAAATTGCGTCAAGCAGTTCTAAAATTTGTTCTTGGCTGCGCAGCTCTGCTGAGCGCGCCTATGGCTGCGTCTGCACAAGAGGCGGCCGCTAGCACGAGCGGTGTCACCCTTTCTGCCGCTGCGAGCGCTGAATTGGCTGCCCAATCGCCCGATAGGCCTGCGCAAATTGCTCAATCCACCCCGAATGCACACGAACTCACGGCCTTGCGCTCGGAAGTAAGAGCCCAGCGCAGCTCGATCATGGCGCAAATTGCCGCCTTGCAGGATCAGCATGATCGTTTGAGCGCGATGGAAGCCAGACTGGCTGCGGCTCTGGGCGACAGCGCTCCAACAGCGGCTCCCGAGGTGCGAGCAGCCTCGACACCGCAAACCCGCACCGCGCAATCATCCGCCGCCACACAGCCGCCACGCGTAGCTAGCGTCAACCAATCGGTTCAAAATTCTCAGCAAACGAACCAAGAACCTCAGGGCGCGGTTGGTGTTGCGCCCGAGGATGCCGACCGCCAACCCGAGATTGCCTCGCTCGGTCGCCAAGGAAGCGCAATCACCCGCAAAGGCAAATTGAGCGGCGATATTGAGTGGAGCTATGCCCGTGCAGACCGCAATCGCGCACTGTTCCGCGGTGTCGAGGTGGTTGAATCGGTCCTGATCGGCACTTTTGACATCAATGAAAGCCGGCAAGACGTGCTTCAGCAAAAAATCGGCCTGCAATATGGCCTCACCGATGATATTGAGATCGGAATTGATGTTCCGTTCATCGCGCGCTTCGACACATCTGTTCTTACCCCTGTGGCCGGACCAAATGAGAATGGCGATACGCGTGAAATTGACAACAGCGCCGATGGCTATGGCGTCGGTGATGTTGAATTGTCGCTGCGCAAGCAATTGCTCGCGCCGCGCGGATTTGGACCCTATGTGATCGGCAATTTGCAGGTCAACTTGCCCACCGGCACTGGTCCGTTTGAGGTTCCCCGCAATGAATTTGGCGAGGCGCAAGAGGCCTCAACTGGCTCTGGTTTTTGGAGCGCCACTTCTGGCCTAACCGCAATTTTGCCCAGCGATCCCGGCGTTTTGTTCGGCAGTGTGAGCTATACAAAAGCCTTTGCACAAAATGTTGACGCGGCCATTCCGCCGGTTGAAATTGTCCGAGTTGACCCGGGTGACACATTATCGTTCAGCGCAGGCGTTGGCCTCGCTTTGAACCAGCGTTTGTCCCTCAACTTTGGCTATGCTCACAGTTGGAGCTTGGGAACATCGACCACCACACAGGCTATCGTCGAAGAAGGCGCGGAGCCAGCAGAGGCTGTCACCCAAACCTCGCGCGATTTGCAGGTTGGCCGCTTCTTGTTTGGCACAACTTATAAGGTTGATGAGCGGATGAGCGTCAATTTCGGCCTCGAAGCGGGCTTAACCGACGACGCTACCGATTTGCGGGTGATGCTGCGCATACCCTTTGTGTTCTAGCCAGTGCGAGTGCGAACCATTTAGGTTCTCAAGCATATCATCTGCGAGCCAACTGGTAAGCATAGCCTCAAGCAAAACTGGCTGGCAAACTGGTCAAACTCCTGTCTATCTGTCTCAAAATCTTAGCCACAAAGCTAGTCAGCGACCGTCCTGATGGTTAGATACGCTCTGTCATGAACCGCTCGATCCACGAATTCGACAAATTGCCGCAAGCGCGTGAGCCTGTCGGTGTGGCCAGTCGGTCGGGGGATGCCGCTAGCGATGCGCTGAAGATCGGAATCATTTACAATCCTCGAAGCCACCGCAATGGCGGCCGCGACTTAGATTGTGCTGCCGATCCGCGCATTATGGTGGCGCAGCCCGAAAAACGCGAAGATATCGCGACGGCTCTCGCTGAATTTGCTCAAGCGGGTATTGGCTATCTCATCATCAATGGCGGCGATGGCACGGTTCGCGATGTTTTAACCGCCAGCGTTCCTGTCTTTAGCGATGATATGCCGCCTGTCGCTGTTCTGCCGAAGGGCAAAACCAATGCTCTGAACGTCGATTTGGGCGCTCCGAAGGATTGGAATGTCGACGATGCCATCGCAGCGTTCGATACAGGCAAGCGCATAATCCGCCGCCCGATAGAAGTCACATCCTTGGATGGTGAAAGCGCAACAATACGCGGCTTCATTTTGGGCGCTGGCGCATTTACGCTAGGCACTCAGGCTGGCCAGGGTGCTCATAACCTTGGATTTTTCAACAGTCTAGCCGTCGGCGCAGCCGGAGTTTGGGGCGTATGCCAAGGCCTGTTTGGTAGTGATGCAAACCCATGGCGGCACGGTGTCGAAATGCACGTTGTGCTCGAACCTGCTGAAAGGCCCCTACCTCATAGCGGGCATGGAGACCCGTCGCGCCGTTCCATCATGCTTTCATCAACCTTGCACAATATGCCGATGGGCTTGAAAATCTTTGGCCCGCCCCGAGCTGGATTGAAGCTTGCGGCTATGGACGGCGTGCGTCGCCGCGTCATGGCTTCGCTCCCCTTCGTTATGGCGGGTTGGCAGTCCGATTGGCTTACGAAAAACGGCTATCACCGCGCCGAAGCGGACAGTTTTGAGCTCACTATTGGCGATCAATTTATCTTCGATGGAGAAGCCTTTCCTGCGGGCAAATATCGGGTCGCCCAAGGCCCAGAATTGCGCTTTGTGATCGCGTAATGGCTGCGCCGAACCTGCTAGATTTGAGAGAACGCGTCGCCGCGCAAATGGCGCGTCCAGTGCGAAAGGAAGTTAGCGCCTTTGCTCATATGCTGAGCGCCGAGGTGGGCGCCGAGGCGGCGCTGTTTTACGGGTCAAATCTGCGCACTGGCTCGCTCGAAGGCGTGCTTGATTTCTACCTCCTTTTGCCGGGCCCCCAGATTGAAAAAGTCTGGCCAAAAGTAAGCTATCGCGAGTGGGAATTTGAAGGCCAAACCCTGCGCGCCAAAGTGGCTACGATGTCATTGGAGCAGTTTGCAAAAGCAGCGCGTGGCACGTCGCGCGATACGACCATTTGGGCGCGCTTCGTTCAGCCATGCGCGCTCGTATTCGTTAGTGGCGGCGCAGCCCAAAATGCAGTGCAAAATGCTCTGTGCGATGCGGCCAAGACAGCCGCCCGTTTGGCTGCCGCATTGGGTCCAGAAAGCGGGCCGGCGCAAGACTATTGGAGCGCGCTTTTCCGCGAGACTTACAAAGCAGAGTTTCGAGTGGAAAAGCCGGGGCGAGAAACATCTATTCTCTCCGCAAATGAAGCCCATTTTGACGGGCTTTTACCGCTCGCTTGGGCGATGGATGGGATTAGTTTTGAGGAGCCGCAGACGGGCGTTTTTAGGCCGCAGCTCACGCTAGAAAAGCGCGGCGAAATTCTGGGCTGGTGGAAGCCGCGACGGCGGCTTGGAAAAGCGCTCAATATCGCTCGTTTAGCGAAAGCGACCACGACCTTTCAGGGCGCGGCAGATTATGCGGCTTGGAAGCTGGAACGGCACAGCGGTATTGCACTGGAAGTGACCCCGTTTCGCGAAAAGCATCCTCTGCTTTCCATGCCGGGTGCGGCCTTAGAATTGTGGCTCGCGAAACGGCGCTAAGCTCGCGTTTAAGCGGCGCTTAAGACCCACGTAAGCAGCGTATAAGCCAGCGCTTAGCGGTAGCGCATATTTATCGTGATCGACGCTAGGCCATTCACTGAAAAACGCGTCTTTTTATAACTCGGCTTGCCCAGATTGAAGATATTCAAACTCGGATTGTTCGACATCGCTCCGCCATCGGTGGAGAGGTCTGTCTTCCCATTGTTGTTGACATCGTGGCGCACCGCAATGCCGTAGACACCATTGGCAGGCAGAGGCATACAAAAGCGCATTTTGCCAGCCTTAGCGGGCCTTTCAATGCGATAGATCCAGCGCCCTTTTTTGAGCCAATCGGCTTTCGTTCCGCGGTAGCTTTGGACGCGAATTGTGCCGGAGCTGGCTTTGATATTGTTGATCGTTACCCAGACACCGGGCGATCCGCTGCGGCATTTGCTGGTGTCGTGTGCGATCTTTTGGCGGTTCTGGGCAGAAGCCTCTGCTTCGAGCAGCGCCGCACCGCTAAGCCCGCTTAGGACGAGCGCAGCGAGGCCTAAGAAAGGCGCAAATTTCGTCGGTCTATTCAAAATACGCCCCTCTCATTATCAAAAATATGTCGCTGTCTTTTGTCGTATTTGGGCCTGTAGCAAAGCCCCAGTTCGACCCCCTTATAGACAAACGCACTGAATTGTAGCTGAATTTCGGCGCATCATGCGGTTCAGCTTGCCTTGAACGTGGGGTTCTACACCCTGCGACTATGGTGGAAAAGGGTGCCCGTTCCCCTATTCAGCCCGGCGCGGTCAGCCTATTTCCTCAAGCCTGTTTTAGGCATCTTCGGAACCCAAATGGCCGCCCCCTTGATTTCACCCTCTATTCTCTCGGCTGATTTCGCTCAGCTTGGGCAAGAGGTGCGCGCGATTGACGAGGCTGGCGCTGATTGGATCCATATCGATGTGATGGACGGGCATTATGTACCCAATATCACCATTGGCCCCGATGTAGTGAAGGCTCTGCGCCCGCATACCAAGAAGACCTTTGATGTGCATTTGATGATTGCGCCGGTCGATCCGTATCTGGAGGCATTCGCGGATGCTGGCGCTGACATAATCACTGTCCACCCTGAGGCGGGGCCGCATATCCATCGCACGCTTCAGGCCATTCGCGCTTTGGGCAAAAAGCCGGGCGTGGTGCTGAACCCGGGCACGCCAGTAGAAGTGCTCGACAACATCATCGACCTTGTTGATTTGGTGCTTGTGATGAGCGTCAATCCCGGTTTTGGCGGGCAAAGCTTCATCCACTCGCAGCTCCAAAAAGTCGCGGCGATCCGCGAGAAAATTACCGCCACCGCGCGTGATATTGATTTGGAGGTGGATGGCGGCGTCAATCCAGAAACCGCGCGGCTTTGCGAGGAGGCTGGGGCCAATGTCTTGGTCGCAGGCTCGGCCACATTTAAGGGCGGACCCGATCAATATGCAGCCAATATCGCCGCGCTTAAGGGGCTGAAATGATCGACAAATTGCCCGATCTTACTGAAGCCGAAACGGAAGCCGAAGTTGAGGGCGCTGAT
>CAZTFZ010000083.1:0-7451 GCA_964613105.1 uncultured Porphyrobacter sp.
ATGATTGGCCCAAGGCCCAATTTGCTGGGCCGCGATGCTGGTACGCACAAGCGCCTTGAGGTGAGCCAGCCGATCCTGACCAATGAAGATTTGGCCAAGATCCGTTCAGTGGAATCGGCATTGGATGGCGCATTTAAGACCGCGACTATCGACATCACTTGGGATGCGAGCACCGGGGCAGAGGGCCTTGCAATGGCTCTTAAGGAGATGTGCTGGGCAGCAACCGAAGCGGTTCTGCAGGACACGACAATCCTTATCCTGTCCGACCGTGCACAGGGGCCAGATCGCATCGCAATGCCAGCGCTTTTGGCGACCGCAGCGGTGCATCATCAATTGGTGCGCCAAGGCCTGCGGATGCAAACCGGCCTTGTTGTGGAGACCGGCGAAGCGCGCGAAGTGCATCATTTCTGCGTGCTCGCAGGCTATGGCGCAGAAGCAATCAATCCTTACGTAGCGCTCGAAACGCTAGAGGCATTGCGGCTCGCGAAACTGGCTGAAATGACCAGCGAAGAAGTTCAGGGCAACTTCGTGAAAGCGGTCGGCAAAGGTATTCGCAAGGTCATGTCCAAAATGGGCATCTCGACTTATCAGAGCTATTGCGGCGCTCAGATTTTTGACGCTGTTGGCCTATCTAGCGAGTTCATCGACGCTTATTTCACCGGCACTGCGACCACTATCGAAGGTGTTGGCATTGAGGCTGTCGCAAAAGACGCAGCTCAGCGCCACGCGCAGGCTTATGGCGACAATCCACTCTATCGCGGAATGCTTGATGCAGGCGGCATTTATCAATATCGTTTGCGCGGTGAGGACCACGCTTGGACACCGACCAATGTGGCCGATTTGCAGCATGCCGTTCGCGGCGAGGATGCCGCATCTTACGCAGAATTTGCGCGCAGCGTGAACGAGCAATCAGAGCGGCTTTTGACCATTCGCGGGCTGATGGAGTTCAAAACGGCCAATGAGCCGCTATCATTGGACGAGGTTCAACCCGCCGCTGAAATCGTCAAACGGTTCAGCACTGGCGCGATGAGCCTCGGTTCGATCAGCCATGAAGCGCATTCGACCATGGCGATTGCCATGAACCGCATGGGTGGCCGCTCCAACACGGGCGAAGGGGGCGAGGAAGTCTTCCGCTTTACACCAATGGATAATGGCGATTCCATGCGCAGCCGGATCAAGCAAGTGGCCTCTGGGCGCTTTGGTGTGACGGCTGAATATCTTGCCAATTCGGACGATATACAGATCAAAATGGCCCAGGGCGCAAAGCCTGGTGAGGGCGGACAATTGCCCGGCCATAAGGTCGATAAACGGATCGGCGCAGTGCGCCATTCGACGCCGGGCGTGGGGCTGATATCGCCGCCGCCGCATCACGATATTTACTCGATTGAGGATTTGGCACAGCTCATCCACGATCTTAAAAACGTCCAGCCACAGGCGCGTGTTTCGGTGAAACTTGTGTCCGAAGTGGGCGTGGGAACGGTTGCAGCAGGCGTTGCCAAATGTAAGGCCGATCACGTTACCATCTCGGGCTATGAAGGCGGCACAGGCGCAAGCCCGCTGACCAGCCTCACCCATGCCGGTAGCCCTTGGGAAATCGGCCTTGCTGAAACGCAGCAAACCTTGTTGATGAACGATCTGCGCAGCCGTATTGCGGTGCAGGTCGATGGCGGATTGCGCACTGGGCGCGACGTTGCGATTGGCGCTTTGCTGGGCGCTGACGAGTTCGGCTTTGCAACAGCGCCGCTGATTGCGGCAGGCTGTATCATGATGCGCAAATGCCACCTCAACACCTGCCCCGTTGGCGTCGCGACGCAAGACCCAGAATTGCGCAAGCGCTTTAAAGGCACGCCGGAACACGTCATCAATTACTTCTTCTTCGTGGCCGAAGAATTGCGCCTCATCATGGCCGAGCTTGGCTTTAAGACATTGGAAGAGATGGTTGGCCGTGTCGACAGGCTCGATATGCGCCGCGTCCAGCGCCATTGGAAGGCAGAGGGCGTTGATTTGTCCCGCCTGCTCTATTCGGTTGAATTGGATGAAGGCGCGACGCTCAACCACACAGAAACGCAAGATCACGCGCTTGAAAAAGCGCTCGACAATGAACTGATCGCAGCGTGTAAGCCTGCGCTCGACAATGGCGAGGCGGTGCGGATTGATCGCGAGGTTCGCAACGTCAATCGCACGGTCGGCACTATGCTGTCTGGCGCAATTGCGAAGGCGCATGGCCATGCTGGACTTGCTCCTGACACTATTCGCATCAATTTCACTGGCACGGCAGGGCAGAGCTTTGGCGCTTGGCTTGCGCATGGCGTGACCCTCGATCTGGTCGGCGACGCCAATGACTATGTCGGCAAGGGTCTATCGGGCGGACGAGTCATCGTTCGCGCTCCTGATAATGCGCCGCGCACGCCGGGCGAAAACATCATCGTTGGCAACACTGTGCTCTATGGCGCGATTGCGGGCGAGGCCTATTTCCACGGGGTTGCAGGCGAACGCTTTGCGGTCCGCAATTCAGGCGCAATCGCCGTCGTAGAAGGCGCAGGCGACCATGCTTGCGAATATATGACAGGCGGCGTGGTGTGCGTTCTCGGCGCAACGGGACGCAATTTTGCAGCCGGAATGAGCGGCGGCGTTGCCTATGTTTACGATCCCGATGGCGATTTCGAACAGCGCTGCAACAAGGCCCAAGTCGCAATTGAAGCGATTGCTGCATCCGATGACGAGGATGCGAGCAAACACAGCCTTGGCGAGCCCGCTCAAAAGGCCAGCACAGTCAATGATATGGGCATGGGTGACCCGCTCTATCATGACGCAGCGCGGCTTAAGATTTTGATCGAACGCCATTTGCTGCACACTGGCTCTGCCAAAGCGGCTGAACTTTTGGCCGATTGGGACAACAGCTTGAGCCAATTCAAGAAGGTCATGCCGCTTGATTACACCCGCGCCCTAAAAGCGCTGGAAACAGAGCGGGTAGAAGCGCAATCAGTGGCAGCTGAATAAGCTGCCCCTTAACGGTATAAACACCGCTCTTTGTTGGGCGGCACAGACGGTATGGAATAGAGACGAAGCACCATGGGTAAGGAAACCGGATTTCTCGAAGTCGAGCGGCGCGAGCGCGATTATATCGACCCTGAAACACGTCTAAAGGGCTATTCGGAATTTATCGTCGAACCGCCTGCAAAGGTGCTGCGCGAACAGGCCTCGCGCTGCATGAATTGCGGCATTCCTTATTGCCATAACGGCTGCCCGGTGAACAATGTCATCCCCGATTGGAACCATCTGGTTTACGAAGGCGATTGGAGGAATGCGCTCGACGTATTGCATTCGACCAACAATTTCCCCGAATTTACTGGCCGTATTTGCCCCGCACCGTGCGAAGCGGCTTGCACGCTGAACATCACCGACGAGCCAGTGACGATCAAAAGCATCGAATGCGCTATCGTCGATAAGGGCTGGGACGAGGGCTGGATTGAGCCGCAAGTCCCTGCAAAGCAAACGGGCAAGACCGTAGCGGTCATTGGCAGCGGGCCCGCTGGCCTTGCTTGCGCGCAGCAATTGGCGCGCGCTGGACACGGCGTGACGGTTTTTGAAAAGTCAGACCGTGTCGGCGGCCTGCTTCGTTATGGCATCCCCGATTTCAAAATGGAAAAGCTGCTGATCAATCGCCGTGTGGTGCAGATGGAAGCTGAGGGCGTTAACTTCCGCACCAGTCAAGAAGTCGGTGTTGATGTCAGCATTCAATCATTGCGCGACAATTTCGACGCTGTGGTTCTGGCGGGCGGCGCAGAAGAACCACGCCAGCTTGAAATTCCGGGCGCTGAAATGCCGGGCGTGCGTCTGGCGATGGAATTCCTAACCCAGCAGAACAAGCGCAACGCTGGCGATGATGAAGTACGCGCTGCCCCGCGCGGCACTCTCACGGCCACTGGCAAGCATGTGATTGTGATTGGCGGCGGCGACACTGGCTCTGATTGTGTCGGCACATCGAACCGTCAGGGCGCGGCCAGCGTCACTCAGCTAGAGATTATGCCAAAACCGCCCAAGCATGAAGACAAAGCGCTGACTTGGCCCGATTGGCCGGTTAAACTACGCACTTCTTCTAGCCATGAGGAAGGGGCAGAGCGCGATTGGGCCGTTTTGACCAAGCGCGTCATCGGCGAAGGCGGGGTTGTAACCGGGCTTGAATGCGTGCGGATCGAATGGGACGGACGCAGCTTTACCGAGATTGAAGGCAGCGAATTTACGCTGAAAGCCGACCTCATCCTGCTCGCCATGGGCTTTGTTGGGCCAAAGCGTCGCGGCTTGCTCGACAGCGCAGGCGTTGATTTAGACGGACGCGGCAATGTCGCAGCCGACACCACGCAATACGCCACGAGCGAAGCGCAAGTCTTCGCTTGCGGCGACATGCGGCGCGGGCAAAGCCTTGTCGTCTGGGCCATTCGCGAGGGGCGCCAAGCTGCTCGCTCGGTCGATGAAACACTGATGGGCGCAAGCGATTTACCGCGCTAAGCCCGTCAATATTAAAGCGGCAGTTTCCGCCGCTGCGCTTTTCAGCGCTTCATTGGCGCTTTCAGGCTGCGCGCATAGCTTGGCCAGCGATGGACGCACCGCCCAGAGCGAAGCAAAGACCGCTACAGCCTCGCCCTTCATAGGGCGCTACAATGGCAATAGCTTCGAAACCGCCCAAGGTTTAGAAATCCGCGCGGGTGGCCGCTTCTTGTGGGGGCTCTCTGTCGGTGGCTTAGACCTTCGTGCAGAGGGCAATTGGCGCGAGGACAATGGCAGTCTGGTGCTTACCAGCGACCCGAAGCCTGTGCGGCCAGAATTTCGCTTGTCTGGCCTTAGCCAAAGCCCGGATAGCCCTTTGCTGACCATCACTCTGCCCGATGGCCGACCCTACACATGGCCCACCCCCGTGGTGGAATGCGCAGATGGAGAATTAGGCTATGGCACCATAGATCAGACAGGGGCTTACCGGCCCGAAAAATCCTGCGAGAAACCGGTGGCAATCACCTTGCGCCGCGACACTTATACTCAAGACCGCCAAACCTTTGTGCTTGCCGATTATGGCTGGAAACCGGGCATGACCATAATGCTAAGGTTTGAGCCCAATGACATAGGCGTTGCGGATTTAACCGGCGCCATATTGATCAAGCGCGATGAGAATTTTGAGCTGCAATGGGGCAATGACAAACAGGTCTTTCGCAAGATCGCGCCCGCCAGCGATTGAGAGCTCGATCAAGCAAGTGACCAATCAATGGCTCCGCGCTCATGTGCGGCCAGAAATGCGTTTGCTTGGCTGAAAGGCTTGCTGCCAAAAAACCCGCGATAGGCCGCCAAGGGTGAAGGATGCGGGCTTTCGATCAGCAGATGCGGCCCGTCTTGTCCCAACCCATCACGCAATGCCGCAATCCGGCTGGCCTGCTTTTGCGCATGACTGCCCCATAGGATGAAAACACTAGGGGCCTCCCGCTGCGCCACAGCGGATAGAGCAGCATCAGTGATCGCTTCCCAGCCGCCGCCCTTCTCAAAGCCAGCATGGCTGCCAGCCTTGCCGCGCTCTACGCTCAGCGTTGCATTGAGCAGCAATACGCCTTGCTGTGCCCAGCGCGTTAAATCGCCATGCTGCGGCTGCTCAATGCCGCAATCAGCGACAAGCTCTTTGTAGATATTCCTTAGGCTTGGCGGCAAAGGCAATCCGCGCGGGACTGAAAAACTAAGGCCCATCGCTTGGCCGCTACCATGGCCTTCCCCGTGATAAGGGTCTTGCCCTAGGATCACGACCTTCACCGCATCAAGCGGGGTCAATTCGAACGCGCGCAGCCGCGCCTCGGATGCGGGATAGATGCGCTTGCCTGCCGCTGCCTCATCATCAAGCCATGCGCTCAGCCTCTGGCTGGCCTCGCTCGCCAAAACAGGATCGAGCGCAGCACGCCAACAGGGCGGCAGTTTCTTAGCTGAGACAAACTCGGTCATGGCGGGTAAGACTAAGCCGCTTTGATGCAGCTTTCCAGCACCCCCTTCCCCTTGCTCACCATTCGGCGTAGGGGACATAGCCATTATGACAGTGCATTTTCACGAGGAAGATCTGCCCGCAGGCGCGCTTGGCCCTGGCGATTTGGCAGTTGATACAGAAACCATGGGGCTGATCACGCCGCGCGACAGGCTGTGCGTGGTCCAGATAAGCGATGGCAGCGGCGACGAGCATCTCGTTCGATTTGGCCCGCAAAGCACCTATGATGCGCCTAATTTGAAAGCGGTTCTGGCCGATACATCACGAGTGAAGCTTTATCATTTTGGCCGCTTTGATTTGGCGGCGATAGAACATTATCTCGGCGTTGAGGCAGGACCAGTGTTTTGCACCAAGATCGCCAGCAAGCTTGTGCGCACCTATACTGATCGGCATGGCCTCAAGAATTTGACCGAGGAATTGCTGGGCGAGAATATCTCTAAGCAACAGCAAAGCTCTGATTGGGGCGGGCCTGAATTGTCCGAGGCTCAACGCGATTATGCCGCCAGCGATGTGCGTTTTCTGCACCGTTTGCGGGCCGAATTGCAAAAACGCCTTGAGCGCGAAGGCCGCAGCGAATTGGCTCAGGCCTGTTTTGACTTTTTGCCGCATCGCGCGCGGCTTGATCTGGCTGGCTGGCCGGAACACGATATTTTCAGCCATATGTAATCTGCGCGGTATTATTGCGAGTCCCATGACCTCTTCTAAGCGCAGGATTGAAACCGAGAAAGCTGCCCAGTTGCGCAGCGACCGGCAGCATTTCGCAGCGCCCGGCGGCAGCCATGACAAAGCGATCCGCTTTTTGGGCCGGGCTTTGCCGATGGGCGTGGGCGCGATTGCAGCGCTGATGATTATCACCCCGCTAAGCCCGCGCGGCGAGGTTAGCTTTCTGCTCGACCGCAACAAGGTCGCAGTGATCGACGAGCGCTCGCGGGTCGATAATGCCATGTATCGCGGACAAGACATTGAAGGCCGCCCTTTCTCGCTCACCGCAGCCAGAGCCGTGCAGCAATCGAGCGCAGAGGGCGTAGTGCGGATGAATGATATGGCCGCCCGCATACTCTTATCCGATGGACCAGCTTTGCTTGAGGCGGTCGAAGGCGCTTACGAGCTGGATGCAGAAACCATGGTCGTGCCTGGGTCTATGGAAATGACGGCGGCAGATGGCTACCGAGTGCTCATGACCAATGTCTCTGTCTCTTTGAACAGCAAACGCGCCGCAGGCGAAGGCGGTGTCACTGGCACAATTCCGGCAGGAACATTTTCGGCCAATCGGCTAGAGGCTGATCTTGAAGCGCGCACCATCGCATTGGTTGGTAATGCACGGCTGCGCATGGTGCCGGGCGAATTGCGTATGCCAAGCAATCTACGCGCCGTTCAAGCGGTACAACAAGATGGATTGGGATCATGATAAGGATCAACAGCGTGACGAATAAGCCCC
>CAZTFZ010000084.1:0-7442 GCA_964613105.1 uncultured Porphyrobacter sp.
TCCTCAAGCTTCTTTTCGAGGCTGGGAATAGTGCCATAGGAAAGCTCGCCAGCCTTGGCCAAATCGCCAGCGCGCTCTGCTTGATCCAATTCAATCCGCGCTGCGTCCAGCTCTTCCTTGATGCGGCTTTCTGCGTGAATCTTATCGCGCTCATTCTGCCAACGCGTCGTTAGCTCAGAGGATTGCTGCTCAAGCTCGGACAATTCCTTGCGCAATTTTCCAAGGCGATCTTTAGAGGCCTTATCGCTCTCTTTCGACAGCGCTTGTTCTTCAATTTTCAGCTGGATGATGCGCCGATCAAGCCCTTCGATTTCTTCCGGCTTGCTTTCCACTTCCATGCGAATGCGGCTCGCAGCCTCATCCATCAAATCAATCGCTTTGTCGGGCAAGAAGCGGTTTTGAATATAGCGGTTGGACAATTGCGCCGCAGCGACAATCGCGCTGTCGGTGATGCGCACGCCGTGGTGCAGCTCATATTTGTCTTTAATGCCGCGCAAAATGCTGATCGTGTCTTCAACGCTCGGCTCGTCAATATAGACCGATTGGAAGCGGCGTTGGAGGGCCGGATCCTTCTCGACATATTTCTGATACTCATCCAGCGTCGTCGCGCCAATGCAATGCAATTCGCCGCGCGACAGCGCTGGTTTTAGAAGGTTTGAGGCATCCATCGAGCCTTCCGACGCGCCAGCGCCAATCAGCGTGTGCATCTCGTCAATAAACAGGATGATCTGCCCATCTGCGCCTTTGACCTCATCGAGGACGCTTTTCAAACGCTCCTCAAATTCGCCGCGATATTTCGCGCCTGCAATCAGCGAACCCATGTCGAGGCTCATCAAAGTGCGCCCCTTTAGGCTGTCTGGCACATCGCCATTGGCAATCCGCAAGGCTAGCCCTTCTGCAATCGCGGTTTTGCCCGTGCCAGGCTCGCCAATAAGGGCGGGATTGTTCTTAGTGCGGCGAGCGAGAATTTGCACAGTGCGGCGGATTTCCTCATCGCGGCCAATGACCGGGTCAAGCTTACCATCACGCGCTGCTTGGGTCAGATCGCGAGCGTATTTCTCCATCGCGTCATAGCTGTCCTCGGCAGAGGCGCTGTCAGCATTGCGCCCGCCTGTCACGTCTTGAATGGCGGTCTCAAGGCTCTGAATATCGACCCCAGCCGCTGCCAAAGCCTTGCCTGCATCAGTGTCTTTCGCAAGCGCTATCGCCTGCAAAATCCGCTGAACCGGAACAAAGCTGTCGCCGGCTTTCTCGGCCACTTGCTGAGCGCTATCGAGCAATCGCACTGTGTTGTTATCAAGGCCCGGTGTCTGCTGAGCGCCGCCGCCGCTAACGCTGGGAATTTTCGCCAAAGCAGCGTCAGCTGCATCCTCTGCTGCGCGCGCATCGCCTCCAGCCCGAGCGATAAGCCCGCTCGCCATGCCTTCATTGTCCTCAAGCAAAACCTTGAGCAAATGCGCCGGGCCAATCCGCTGATGCTCGAGCCGGATCGCCAGCGTCTGAGCGGCTTGCAAGAAGCCTTTCGCGCGATCGGTGAATTTTTCGAGATTCATGGCTGGTCCTTAGCTTTAATGAGCACCGCAAGAGGTGTGTTAGTCAGATATAGGACCCCAGCTGCCCGATACAAGAAGTCGCATTTGACATCGCTGCCCCCTCTGCCAAAAGACCTGCGCACGTTTATTGGGAGATACGGCCACATGAAATGGATCGCGAGAATTGGTTTTGGCTTTCTCGGCCTATGCGCTGCGGTGTTTGTCGGCCTCGCCACTTGGGAGCCGTTCTTTGCCGAACCAAGCCCTCAATCACGCGAAGGTGGGGATGGCTATAGCGCCGAGATAATCCGCGATGAATTTGGCGTCCCCCATATCTATGGCAAGCGCGATGCAGATGTCGCTTACGGCGTCGCAATTGCCCATGCCGAGGATGATTTCTTCACCTTGCAAGATGTGATTGCAGTCAGCCGTGGCCGCTATGGCGCGATTGCTGGCGAAGATGGTGCGCTGTTTGATTTCGTTTATCATCTGATTGATGCGCGCGGAACGGCAGAGCGGGATTTCCCGTCGCTGCCAGCCGAAACACGCGCCTTGTTCGAAGCCTATGCCCAAGGCCTCAATGACTATGCCGAGGCGCATCCAAGCGAGATCAAGCTGGCCTCGCTATTCCCAGTGGCCGGTGTCGATGTGGCAGCCGGATTTGCCGTGCGTCAGCCGTTTTTCTTTGGCCTTGGCAATATCATTGGGCCTTTGGTCGAGGGCGAGCCTTTGCGGCGCGAATTTGGCCCGGATATTCCCGGTTTCGAGCGGCCTCTTGACGCAAGCCCCTCCAAAGCCGCAGCTCCCGATCAAGCCTTGCGCAATGCGGCCAGCCACCCTCTTGCTCTACCTGCGGGCGATCTTGCAGGCCTATCAGGCTCCAACGCCTTTGCCGTGCGCCCAGAGAAATCCGCCGCAGATGGCAATGGTCCAACCACGCTGATCTCCAACGCTCACCAGCCTTTGCGCGGCGGGGTCGCTTGGTATGAATTGGTGGTTGAGAGCGAGGAAGGCTGGCATTTTGCAGGCGCAAACTTCCCCGGCTCGCCTTTCCCATTCTTGGGCCATAACCGCCATTTGGGCTGGACCAACACCGTCAACCGCCCTGATATGACCGATGTTTACGAGCTGACCTTGGACGATAGCGGCTCGCGCTATCAGCTGGATGGCGAATGGCTGGAGTTGGAAAGCAAATCGGTCACTTTGGCGGTCAAATTTGGACCTATAACCCTGCCTATCCCGCGCACATTTTATCGCAGCGTCCATGGCCCTGTGATCATCAATGACGAGGGCGCTTTTGCGATCCGTTATGGCGGGATGGACAGTCTCGACCAGCTTGATGCCTATTACAGGCTCAACAAAGCGAAAAATTTGGACGAATGGCAGGCGCAAATTGGCCGCATGGCGATCCCTAGCACCAATTTCATCTATGCCGATGAAGCGGGCAATATCGCTTACGTTTATAACGCTGCAATCCCCGACCGGCCCGAGGATCTGACCGGCGATGCAGCAGTTGATTGGCGCAATATTCTGCCCGGCGACCGCTCTGACCTCATTTGGGAGGGGACGGTGGATTATGCCGAGATACCCAAGCTTATAAACCCAGCATCAGGCTGGCTCTATAATGCCAACAACACGCCCTTTACAGCCGCTGGCGAAGGCAGCGACCTTGACCCCGCCAGCACCTCGCCCTTCTTGGGCGTCGAGCTGAAACAGACCAACCGCTCGCGCAGAGCCTATAAATTGCTGTCAGAGGCAAACCTTTTGGACCGCGCCAATCTGGAGCGGATCAAATATGACATGGCCTATGAGCGCAGCAATTATGTCGCTTACTTGTTTGACGGGCTGGAAGGGGCCGCATTTCCCGATGGCAGTTTGGAAGAAGAGGCCCGCGCATTGCTGCTGACGTGGGACTTTACTGCGGACAATGAAGGCGCAGCCGATGCCCTCGCTCTGCTGATGATCCGCGATTATATGTCCGCCGAATATCAAAACAGGCATAGTTCGCCCGATCTGGAAGAACACCTCAAGGAAAAGGCCGAGCATTTAATGGAACATTTCGGACGGCTTGACCCGCCGATGAGCGAGCTGTTGCGATTGCGCCAAGGCGATGTTGATTTGCCGCTTGATGGCGGCTCTGACACTCTGCGCGCCTCAACCACTTGGGTGGTGGAGGATGATGGCCGGTTGAGCCTCGTCCATGGCGACAGCTTCATCCAATGGGTCGAATGGACCGCAAATGAGCCTGTGCGTTCGCGCTCTATCCAGCCGTTTGGTTCTGCGACCACTCGGCCCCGATCCAAGCATTACACCGATCAAATGCAGCTTTACGTCGATCACAAGCTGAAACCAGTGCATTTTTGGCGCGATGACGTGATCGCCAATGCGACTTCGCGCAAAACAGTGACGAATGCGCGCTGAGTGACTAGATCCAAGCTTGAATATTAGAATCGAAATGGAGAATTCTTGACCATGCTCCCCTCAGCGCTCCCCTCAGCCATTCGCCCTTCCCCGCTTGACCAAATCCGCCAAGGCCTAAACAAGAGCCTCAGCAAGTCCCTTTTGGCAGGCTCAGCCCTTGCACTTGTTGCAGGAAGTGTCGCGGCATCGCCCGCAATGGCTCAGGCAGAAACGCAGGCTCCTGCTTCGACTGAAGCAGCGCCAGCAAATATTGCAGCCCTGCCCTCGCTGATCGATGAAGTTGCAATCCCCAATGTGAAATACCAGCTCGACAACGGCCTTACCGTTATCGTTCACGAGGATCGCAAAGCGCCGATTGTCGGCGTCGCTGTCTGGTATAATGTCGGCTCCAAAGACGAGCCTGAGGGCAAAAGCGGTTTCGCTCACTTGTTCGAGCATTTGATGTTCAATGGCTCGGAAAATGCGCCGGGCGATTACTTCCAATATCTGCAAGAAATGGGCGCGACGGACTATAACGGCACGACCAATTTCGACCGCACCAACTACTTTCAAACCGTGCCGCGTGGGGCGCTGGAACGGGCGCTCTGGCTCGAAAGCGACCGGATGGGCTATTTGCTCGGCGCGGTGACGCAGGAAAAGCTCGATAATCAGCGCGGCGTTGTCCAGAATGAGAAACGCCAAGGCGACAACCAACCGGGCGGATTGATCTTTTACGAGATCGTCGAAAAGCTCTTCCCCGGCCCGCACCCTTATGATCACACGCCAATCGGCTCCATGGCTGATCTCGATGCGGCAAGCATGGATGATGTGCGCAATTGGTTCCGCGACCGTTATGGCCCCAATAACGCCACGCTGGTTCTGGCTGGCGATATTTCCGCCGAAGAAGCGCGGCCCTTGGTCGAGAAATACTTCGGCCCCATTTCGCGCGGGCCTGTGAACACGCCTGCTGCGGCCGAAATTACCGAGCTTAGCGACAATGTGCGCACAGTGATGAAGGATCAGGTCGCTGCGACCAATATTGGCCGCTATTGGACTGCCCCCGGCATTACCAGCCGCGACCTTGTGGCGCTGACCGTTGGTGCGGATATTTTGGGCGGGCTATCGTCCAGCCGGCTCGACAATATCCTCGTGCGCGATGAGAAGCTCGCTGTGAGCGTCAGCGCAGGCAATTTCCCCTTTCAGCGCGTCGGCATTATGACTGTCGGCGCGACCGCAAGACCCGACGTTGAACCTGCCAAATTGGAAAGCAGGCTCGACGAAATCATTGCCGAATTTATCGAACAAGGCCCGACAGCCGACGAGGTGCGCCGGGCTGCAACCCGTTCTGTCGCTCGCACAATCAGAGGGCTTGAGCAGGTCGGCGGATTTGGCGGCAAAGCGGTGACCTTGGCGCAAGGCGAAGTTCTCACAGGCTCGCCCAATTTCTACGCCGATCAGCTGGAAATCCTCGCCACACTGACCCCCGCCGAAGTGCAGGCTGCCATGCAGAAATGGATGACCCGCCCCTCGCTCACCATCCAGCTTGAGCCGGGCGAACGCGATGGCAAATATGAAGAGGCTGGTTCGGGCGGCGTTGAGGCAACCCCGCCCATTAACCCACCCAGAAGCAGTGCCGATTTCACTGTTACTGAGACACGCACCGCGCCTGCCATAGCGCAGCTTTCCGCGCTCGATTTCCCCGATGTTGAACAAATCACGCTGTCGAACGGGATTTCGGTGCAATATGCACGGCGCAATGCTGTGCCAGTAACCCGCGTGGCCGTGTCCTTCGACGCTGGCTCTGCGGCTGACCCATATGATAAGCGCGGGCTGGAATCGCTCGCCCTTAGCCTGTTTGACGAAGGCACAACCACGCTTAGCTCAAAAGAAATTGCCGAGGCGCGCGAGCGTTTGGGCGCAGAGATTTCTGTCGGCGGCGGGGTTGATCGCTCCACCTTCACTCTCACAGCTTTGTCGGCCAATCTTGCCCCATCGCTCGATCTCTTGACCGACATAGTGCGCGATCCGGCCTTTAAGGATAGCGAGCTAGAGCGGGTGCGCGCACAAACGCTGACCAGCATTGAGCAGCAAATGCGCTCTCCGCGCGGGATAGCCCAGCGCACACTGACCCCGATACTATACGGAACAGACAATCCCTATGGCGATACAGGCAGCGGCTCGGTCGCCTCTGTCAGCGCTCTCACCCGTGATGATCTGGTCGCCTTTAAAGATGCTTGGATAAGACCCGATAATGCGCAGCTGTTTGTCGTGTCGGACCTTGCTTTGTCCGATCTTGCGCCGAAGCTAGAGGCGGCCTTTGGCGGCTGGACAGCGCCGCAAACAGCAAAGGGCACGAAAGACTTCTCGCAGATAGCCGAAGCCCCCACAAGCCAGCGCATCATACTCGTCAATCGGCCCAATTCGCCCCAGAGCTATATTTATGGCGGTATGGTCACCAATGCCCGCGCGCAGGATGCTGACATCGTCGATCTGCTCAATGCCAATAACGCTTTGGGCGGCGGGTTTCTCGCCCGGCTCAATATGAATTTGCGCGAGACAAAAGGCTGGAGCTACGGCGTACGCGGCGGTGTTTCGCAATTGGAAAATGCTGTGTCTTATCTGGTGCAAGCTCCGGTGCAGGCCGACAAAACGGCGGCCTCATTGACGGAACTTTCTCGCGAGATTGGCGCATTCCTAACCACAAATGGCGTGACCAACACCGAGCTTTCCCGGATCGTCAACAATGAAATCCGCGAGCTTCCCGGCCAGTTTGAAACCTCCAGCGCAGTGCTGAGCGCCATGCAGTCCAACGCTCGCTATGACAGGGCCACCAATTACCACGAGACCTTAGCTGATCGGTATCGCTCGCAAACCAATGCCAGCCTCGATGATGCGGCGCGCGGCGCGCTCGACCTCAATCGCTTCACATGGGTGATCGTTGGCGATGCAGAGCAAGTGGCCCCGCAATTGGAGAGCTTGGGCCTGCGGTTTGAACAGCGTGAGCTCAATTGAATTATTGACACAGGTGTAAGCAAAGGCGATGGTTCGCCTCGCAGTCGCCACTAGCGAGAGCATGGCGGCCTTAAATCTTTTACAACCCTCAGATGTACATTAGGAGAGAACTATGTCCGTAGCAGGCACTTATGATTGCGTAACCAAAAGCCCAATGGGCGACCAGTCCGGCACTTTCACAATCGTCGATGGCGGCGATGGCACATTCACTGGCAATCTGGCTGGCGGCATGGGCTCGATGGATGTTGAGAACGGCAAGGTCGATGGCAACACCATCACTTGGGAAATGAACATGACCGTTCCGATGCCGATGAAGCTCGAATGCGAAGCGACGATCGACGGTGATGCGCTCACTGGCAATGTCAATGCAGGCGCATTTGGCGCGATGCCTTTGTCAGGCACTAAGCAAGGCTAAGCCTTCGCTATAAGCCAAGTCCTTCGGGATAAAAACGCCCGCTAGAGACGCTATTAAAGGCGCTCTGGCGGGCTTTTTTGTGC
>CAZTFZ010000085.1:0-7300 GCA_964613105.1 uncultured Porphyrobacter sp.
AACACATACCAGCTTTTCTTGAACTGGCGCCAGTGCCGGATTTCGCGGCGTCCCACCATCGGGTGCGGAACATTCATGATAACCAGCTTGGTCAGTGGGCGAAGCTTCTGGATGGCAAAGCTCCAAGCGACAACCGCGCCCCAATCATGGGCCAGCAATGTCACCTCTTTTGCTCCGCTCGCATCGATCAGCGCCGCGATGTCCTGCGTTAAGTGATCGAGCGCATAAGAGCGCACATCTTGCGGCCTTGTCGTCGCGCCATAGCCGCGCAAATTGGGAGCCCAAACGCGGTAGCCCATTTTGGCCAAATGCTGCATTTGATGCCGCCAGCTAAAATGCAATTCTGGAAAACCATGCAGGCACAAAGCAAGGTGATCGCCATCGGCTCTTTTTGGCCCAGCTTGAGCGACCTCAAAGCGAAGACCGTTCGCTTCCACCCAATCAATGCTGATCCTGCTTGTGGGGTCTGGCTGCCAGCTAAATGTGTCGTCGATTTTCTTGCTCATTTTCGTGGCCATAGCACGGAGCGGGAAGCTATGCTAAATAGGTTTCGAAAAGCAATTGGGAGATGCAAATCATGGCTTCATTCGACACGATTATTCGCGGTGGAACCATCGTCGATGGGACAGGCGCTGAGCGCTTTACCGGCGATGTCGCTATCAAAGATGGTCTGATCGCAGCTGTCGGCGCTATCGCAGGCGATGCCGATCAAGAGATTGATGCAAACGGCATGGTCGTCACCCCTGGCTTTGTCGACATTCACACCCATTACGATGGCCAAGCCACTTGGGACCAAGAAATGGCGCCTTCAAGCTGGCATGGCGTCACCACGGTGGTGATGGGCAATTGCGGGGTTGGCTTTGCCCCTGCGCGCCCTGATCAGCATGACTGGCTCATTGGCCTTATGGAAGGGGTCGAGGATATTCCCGGCACCGCTCTAGCAGAGGGTATTACTTGGGAGTGGGAGAGCTTTCCTGAATATCTCGACACGCTGGAAAAAATGCCGCGCGCCATCGACGTTGGCACCCATGTGCCCCACGGCGCAGTGCGGGCTTATGTATTGGGCGACCGCGAAGGCCCCGGCGCTGTTCCTACCGAGGATGATATCGCCAAGATGAGCGCAATTGTCGAAGACGGCGTAAAGGCAGGAGCCTTGGGCTTTTCCACCTCGCGCACAGTCTTGCACAAGGATATTGACGGCGTTCTGGTGCCCGGCACGACAGCAACCGCCGAAGAGCTGGTTGAACTTGGCCGCGCCATGGGCCGCGCAGGTCACGGCGTGTTTGAGATGGCCAGTGATCTACAACGCGACTGGAACGAGTTTAGCTGGATGGGCAATCTCAGCCGCGAAACGGGCCTGCCAGTGACCTTTGCTGCGCTTCAATCCATCGCCAAAGAACTGCCCTTGGACGAGCAGATCGAAACCATGCGCGCAGAAAATGACAATGGTGCCAATATCGTCGCGCAGATTGCCTTGCGGGGCAATGGTATCATCATGGCGTGGCAAGGAACGGTCCACCCCTTCGTCTATCGGCCAAGCTGGATGGCAATTGCACAGCTTTCTTGGGATGAGCAAAAGGCAAAGCTGCTCGATCCTGCATTCAAAGCGCAGCTCTTGTCAGAGGCCAATGACTATAGCGAGGCACCCAAGGACATATTGCCGGTCGTCGCTGTCATCACGCAAGGCTGGGCAATGCAATATGAGATGGATGAGGGCTTCGATTATGAGCCGACCGACGAAGAATCGGTCCAAGCGCGCGCTGCCCAAGCCGGTAAAGATGGACAGGAATATGCCTATGACATGCTGTGTGAGGGTGACGGAACAGGCTTCATCTATCTGCCGATTTTGAACTACGCTGATCGCAATCTCGACTTCCTCCACCCGCTGCAACATGCCGATGATACGGTGAACAGCCTATCGGATGGCGGCGCGCATTGCGGCACAATCTGCGATGCGGCCAGCCCTACCTTCATGTTGGAGCATTGGGTGCGCGACCGTAAGCGCGGGGCCCGGATTACCCTGGAAAATGCTGTGAAGCGGCAGTGCTATGACACCGCAAGGCTCTATGGGCTTGATGATCGCGGGATCATAGCGCCCGGCTATCTCGCTGATATCAACGTCATTGATATGGACGCGATTAAGCTTGGCAAGCCTTGGTTGGCGTTTGACCTTCCCGCTGGCGGAAGACGCTTGCTGCAAAAAGCGACAGGCTATGTTTGCACGATCAAAAATGGCGATGTCACCTTCAAAGGCGGCAAATGGACTGGCGCAACGCCGGGCGGGTTGATCCGTGGGCCGCAACAAGCAGAACTCGCAGAGGCAGCAGAATGAAAGCCATCAAGACAGGCGCACAGCCATCCACTTTGGACGGGTTGGAGCTGGTTGAGATACCGGAGGCAGAAGCGCCAGCAGCAGGCGAAATCACTGTTGCCATCAAGGCAAGCTCGCTCAATTTTCACGACTTTGCGGTTGTTGGCGGGATGTTGCCCGTCCCGGCGGGGCGCATTCCTATGTCCGATGGCGCTGGCGAAGTCATTGCCATTGGCGAAGGGGTTAGCGACTACAAAGTGGGCGACAGCGTGGTCAGCACGTTCTTCCCTGAATGGCTGGACGGTGCGCCGCCTCTTACGGCCTTCACCCGTGTTCCGGGCGACGGGATTGATGGCTATGCGCGCGAGACAATCACTGCGCCAACAACATGGTTCACGCCTTCCCCGACGGGATATTCTCACGCGGAGGCGGCAACGCTAACATGCGCTGGCTTAACCGCATGGCGCGCTTTGTTTGTCGATAATGACATTAAACCCGGCGACACGGTGCTTGTTCAAGGCAGCGGCGGCGTATCGGTTTTTGCACTGCAAATGGCAAAGATGGCGGGGGCGACCGTGATCGCAACCAGTTCCTCCGACGCGAAATTGGAGCGGCTCAAGACTTTGGGCGCGGACCATCTGATCAATTACAAAGAAACAGAGGCTTGGGGCGCAAAAGCGCTTGAAATGACCGGCGGCGCTGGTGTTGACTGCGTTGTCGAGATTGGCGGCCCCGGTACTCTCAACCAATCCATTATCGCCACGCGTGTTGGCGGCCATATCGCGCTCATCGGTGTGCTCACTGGCATGGCAGGCGAGGTGCAAACAGCCATGCTGATGGGCAAGAGCCAGCGCTTGCAAGGCCTAACCGTTGGCAGCCGCGCGCAGCAACTTGATATGATCGCTGCGATCAATGCCAATGGCTTGAAACCAGTGATTTCCGATCATTTTGCGCTTGAGCAGCTGGGCGATGCTTTCAAACACCAGATCGCCAATAAGCACTTTGGCAAGATCGTCGTCGATATTTGAGGTTTAGCAAGCGGGTTAGAGCCAGTTAGGGCTCGATCACGATACCCTTTGCTGGATCAACATTGCCGCCAATCATGGTGCAATAGGTATCGCGGGCAGCCTCTAGCCCTGAATGCCGCTCAATCGCCACAGTCCCATCGGCTGCGCTAAGGAAATGGCCCCAGCTTGCTGCAAGCTGCTTGCCCGCCTCTGCTGGCCCAAGCGTCTTGAACAAGGCGACTGCGTGGTCAGGCGCAAAGAACATAATCGGCGCTGGCCCAGCCATATCTTTAGGCCCTCCCATGCCTGCGCCGCGCTCTTCGATATGGGTTGCACCCACTAGGCATGAATATTTGAGCGCATTGCCCAATGTGCTGTGGATTTGCCCCAAAACAGAAGCATTGCCTGCAAAATCCACCGAGACGGAAGCAGCACTAGCGTCGAGATTGCCGACATCACCGTAAGCCAGCACTTGATCATATAGGCCGCAAGCTTCGACAAAGGCGACATTGCCAGCAGACGTAAGACCGATGCGCTTGATGCTTGGTGAACGCTCTTTTGCGACCGCAGCCAGGCCCATTGCCGTTTTGGAAGAGGCGCTGGTGAGGATTACATTTTCCGCGCCAAACCAACTCTCATTGCGCATGAAGAACTCAATCAGAAAGCCCGTCTTAAACAGCGGGCCAAAGATCATCCGCTCTCCTTCGCGCGCAGGATCATGCTCTGGGTCAGCTGCAAGACGCGAATATTGATTGTAGATCGGGCTCATGGGCTGGCGATGGGCAGACGTGTCGACAAAGCCGGATGCGCTGACATTGCCGGGGATGACGTCAAGATGGCTTGCCATCGGCAAATAGCCATAGACCCGTTCGCCCACGCTCAATTCATCACTTTTGCTCTGGGCGACCCTTGCATGACCCCACATTGGCACAATGCCCATGCCTTCAGGTGCGGGAAAAAAGTTCCAATAGCCAAAACCATCACCAACCACCGCATAGGTGATGTTGTTGGCTGTGACAGAGAAGCTCTCAATCTCTAACCGCACAGCTCCATCGGCCAAGGGAGGAGAATCGACTTCAACAAGCTCGGCCTTGGCCAATTGGGACTTGTCGACATGAACTTGTGTGATCATCTTTGCTCTCCTCATGCGCGGGCCCAATCATGAGCGGGCCTATGCGCGTGCAATTTTCAAGTGGTGGCCTAGCCTAGCCGCGCTCAAATTCCCAGCGCGTTGCAAGGACGCTTGGCCGAGCCTCTATGATTGCCATCCATGCACTAAGATGGTCGCATTGTGCGATCCCCTCGCGCCCCTCAGGCGTCGAACGAAGGCCGAGCAGTGTCACATAGAGGAAGATATCCGCCAAACAGATGCCAGCTTGCGCAGCGCCAGCCCCTGTCCCCCAAGCCCGCGACCAAGCCCCGTCTTTGGCCAACTCAAGCTCGAGAAATTCTAGGCTTTTGGCGATATTGGGCAAAGCACGCTCGATCCGCGCTTGGTCAAGCGGCGCTCCAGCATGGCGGTGCATGATATAGGGCATGACCAAGCCATGCTCGAACAAAGGAAACAGATAGCTGTCATTGACCGCAATCCAATGGTCCATGACATAGCGCAGCTGAGGGTCTTGCGGCTGCAAAGCGGCCCCGTTGTGAGCAGCATCGATATAGCGGGCGATAGCAGCCGTTTCGCTCAGCTCTAGCCCGTCCAATTCCACGACAGGAACCTTGCCGAAAGGGTGGCGGTTTTGCGGAGATTGCGCCGGGGTCGGGACCACCTGATGAGTGATCCCCGCCTCCTCGCAAACTATCTCGACAATCCGGACATAGGTGGAAATGACAGGCCCAAAAATACGTGCTTGCGCCATGACGTCACTTGAGCTCTAAAACAGTTGTAAAGCGCATTAAATCAGCGACTTACACCCGCATTGGCATAAGGACATAAAGCGCTGGGCTATCGGCGCTCTTGCGGATCAGCGTTGGCGCGCCAGCATCGGCCAAATGCAGTTCGACCATGTCAGAGTCAATTTGCCCCAAAATGTCCTTCAGATAGCCAGCATTGAAGCCAATCTCGAGCTCGCCCGAATTGTATTCAGCTGACAATTCCTCAGCTGCATTGCCATTGTCAGGGCTGGTTACGGTCAGCGTAACCTTGTCTTTGTCGAGGCCCATTTTAACCGCGCGAGTCTTTTCAGTGGCGATGGTCGCAACGCGGTCTACGCCTTCAAAGAAACTCTTCGGATCAACTTTCAACAATTTGTCATTACCCGTTGGAATTACACGGGAATAATCAGGGAACGTGCCGTCAATGAGCTTGCTGGTAAGCACCACGCCGCCCTCGCCGCCTAGCGTAAAGCGCACTTTGCTGGCCGACAGATCAATCTGCACATTGCCGTCGAGCGATTCCTCGAGCAATTTGCGCAATTCTGCCACCGCTTTGCGCGGGATAATCACGTCGGGCATGCCCTCAGCGCCTTCAGGACGGTCGAGCGTATAACGCGCAAGCCTATGGCCATCGGTCGCAGCGGCCTTCAAAACAGGTTTATCTTCATCCGAAACATGCAGGAAAATGCCATTCAAATAATAGCGGGTTTCCTCGGTCGAAATCGCAAAGCGGGTACGGTCGACCATTTCTGCAAGAGTCTTTGCTGGAAGCTCGAAAGTGGTCGGAAGGTCGCCCTCTACGATCACTGGAAAATCATCACGCGGCAGGGTCGGCAATTTGAACCGACTGCGGCCCGCCTTAATGTCCATCCGGTTTTCGGCGGTCTCAAGGCTGACTTGGCTGCCGTCGGGCAATTTGCGCGCAATATCGAAGAGAAGATGGGCTGAAACGGTAATCGCGCCAGCATCCTCAACATTGGCGGCGGCCATATTCTCAACCACTTGCAAATCAAGGTCGGTGGCCGTGACCTTAAGGGCGCCATTACCCTCTGCCTCGATCAAGACATTGGACAGGATTGGGATCGTGTTGCGCCGCTCTACGACCGATTGAACATGCGAGAGGCAGCGCAGCAAGGTTGCGCGTTCGATTGTGGCCTTCATGGGTGCTTCTTTCGTCCCTATTGCCTAAATTTGGATGCCTGCCCGTACAAGCTGGCCAGAGGACCCGTCTGCAGGGCATTTGAAGGACCATTGGAATCGCCCCTCAAAGCATTGATTTCGGCAATAACACTAGCGCGCAGCTGTCAGGTGGCAAAGGCAGGCTGCGCGCGTTTTGGCGGCTTGCCTCGGATTCCTTGGGGATAAAGCACCGCTTTTTGCTCATTCCAGCCGCTAAGAGCGAGTAAGACCCCGTTTGCGCGCCTCTACGCTCGCCTAGGTCATCATCGCCATGCCGCCGTTCACATGGAGCGTTTGACCGGTGAGATAAGCGGCTTCCTTGCTGGCCAAATAAGCAACAGCTGCGCCGATGTCATCGCCCTCGCCCATCCGGCCCATCGGGATGCGAGCGTTGAGCGCTTCTTTTTGAGCATCGGGCAATTCATCGGTCATGGCTGTGCGGATAAAGCCGGGCGCAACGCAATTGACCGTGATCCCGCGACTGGCGAGCTCTTGGGCCAAGCTTTTCGACATTCCGGTGATGCCCGCCTTTGCCGCGGCATAGTTCATTTGGCCAGGATTGCCGGTTGCGCCGACAACGCTGGTAATCGTGACAATCCGCCCGAAACGCGCCTTCATCATGGGCCGCGCCGCAGCGCGCATGAGCCGAAACGTCGCCTCAAGATTGACGGCGATAACATCGCGCCACTCATCATCCTTCATCCGCATCGCCAGATTGTCGCGCGTAATGCCAGCATTGTTCACCAGAATATCGAGCTTGCCCAAGGCCTCAATCGCAGAGGGGATCAGCGTCTCAACCGCTTCTTCGCTGCTAAGGTCACACGGAACAGCGACATGATCGCCGCCGGTCTCTGCGTTCAATTCTGCGCAAAAGGCATTGAGCTTGTCCGCGTTGGAGCCTGACAAAGCCAGCCGCGCGCCTTGG
>CAZTFZ010000086.1:0-7281 GCA_964613105.1 uncultured Porphyrobacter sp.
TGTTTTTTGTGTTCTAATTTGTTGTTCAATCTGCCGCATCATTCGGCCCCGCCAAGCTCAATAAGAGCTGCAAAGCCAGTCCAGCGCAAATCATCGCCGCCCACTGTAACAGCATGGCTCGTCTCGGCATTGGGATCATGCGACACAGCCAGCGCATAACGCTCACCCGTCTTCAAAGTGATCCGCACCACATCCTTGCCATCGACCGTGTCATGCACCAGATCGGCAACGCGGCTGCGGCTCGAAATGGTCTGCTCTGCCGCACCATCATAGCTGCCATGCGCCTCTAGCAGCGAGGCGAAACGAGCCGTCTTCACGCCCTTGGATGAGAGCATAATAAGAGGCTGGCGGCGAAGGTTGAAATTGGGGTCATTCGCCCCGCTCTCGCCCACGACAACCTCGGTCGGCTCGCTGCCTGCAAAGCGATAGGTATAGAACCGCCCATCAAGAAGCCACGTTAACGCGCCCTTATTGGCATCGCCCGCTAGGTCGGCCCTCCCATCAACCCAGATGTGCTGATAGCCATTGGCCTTGCCCAAAACTGGCCGCGCGTTGGTGTAATTCTCAAGCGCAAAGTCATGCTCGATAATATGGCCTCGGAAATGAAGCGGCAAATCGTAATCATGCGCTGTGTCGCTCACTCCGCTGACCAAATCGACGACCAAAGGCGCCTCTAGCCCAGGAATTTGCGGCATGAGCAATGTCCGCGTCATCACCACCCCGGGATATGCGCTTTCTATATGAGCGCTGCTGACCTGAAGGGCCGGGGCATCAGAGAAATAGGTTTGCGTTGGTGCGTGCTGATCGGCCAGTTTGACATCGCCGCCGAAATGGCTGGTCTCATCAACAACCAAAGTGTTGTGCGCGACACTGGATTTCGCCCAGCTGGTGTTCTCGGGCAGATAGCGCCCGCCTTCCTTGGCGACAATATTGAGGAAACGCGCCGCGCCATAGTCGCGGATCACTTCATTGCCATTGTCGTAAAGCTGCCAAGAGAGCTTGTCGAAATGGCCATGACCAAAGCCTTGGCTGGCATTTTTCGCCACAAGCGCGGTGTGATCAGGCCCTGTGCCATCGCGAAGGATCGCAATCGCGCCTTGGTCGCCATTGGGGCCATCGGACAAGAGCAGCGACTTAAATGGGAAGGCTTGCGCCTTGCCAGCGGCCAAATCGCGCGACAATTGCAAGCCGCTTGGCCTCAGCACCGTGCGACCTTGGAACTCAGCGATGTCGAGCAAGCCAGCATCGCCCGTCTGGCCATAGGTGATCGCCACGCCCTCATACAATTCTGCGGTATTGAGGCTTTTGTCTTTAATCGCGTCGTTGAACGGGAAGAACAACCCGCCATAGCTCAGCTGAATGGTGGTGTTGATCGCTTTCAACAGGATACCATCGCGATGCTCAAAAATCTTGCGCTCAGGCTCATTCGCTTCAATCGCATTGCCAAAGACGATGAAGGGCAGCATCGCAAAGCGTTGGTAGTAAGGGCCCTCGGTATAATAACCGTCCGGCGAAAATAGAAGCTCGGTCTGACGCAAAAAGCCGACCTTGCCGCTTTTGTCAGAACCAAGCAGCGCCCGGTCAACCATATCTTGATCGCCCAGAAGATAGCCGGTCATGCCGACGCCCGCTGTGGCCCAAGTTGCATGGTTGTGAATGCGGTCAAATGTCGCTTGGCTATCCACCGACAAGAACTTTGCCGCAGGGCGAAACACATTGTCGTCGATCTTTTGGCGGTCAGCCGCGCTTAGCGTGTCGCGGACCTCGGCATAGCCTTGG
The DNA here is from genome assembly GCA_964613105.1 of uncultured Porphyrobacter sp. Taxonomy (GTDB): domain Bacteria; phylum Pseudomonadota; class Alphaproteobacteria; order Sphingomonadales; family Sphingomonadaceae; genus Erythrobacter. The sequence continues at coordinate 1,780 of CAZTFZ010000086.1, forward strand.
ATCGTGTGAACCAACCACATCGCATCATTGAGGACCTGCCAAAACAGCCGCCCTACATTCTGATTGGCGCGCGCTGGGTGATCGCCCAAAGTCGGATAAAGCTCTGCATATTCGAGCAGCATATCGCGAACGTAGTCACCATAGGCCTGCTCGCCAGTGATGCGGAACAATTGGCCAGCCTGATAAATTGCTCTGAAATTGCGCTTATGCTGTTCGTGCGTATATCCGCCGCCCGGATCCTTGGGCACTGGCACAACCAGCCCTTGCGCCATCATGCCATCAACAAATTCGCGCGCCAGCTCCATTTCAGAAGCAAACAGAGGAGGCAGGGCCGCCTCTGGCTCTGCTGCGAGCGCAGCGGGCGCTAGGGTCGTGGATGCGACCTCGCCCACTTGCGAACAAGCGGCCATGAGGGGAAGAGAAAGGGCTGCAATCGCAGCTGTAATGCCTTGAGAAACACGCATCAGTTTACTGCTCCGCTTTCGCCTACCGATTGGGAAAAAGTGTTGCGCTCCTGCACAGCGCGATGCTCACCTTCGTAATTCAGTTCTTCAAGCACGAACGCTTCCGTGTTGTTGAAGGTGTTTGCGATCAGCCGCGTTTTGGGTGTGCCGACCGTATGGACCACGCGGAAAGGCTTTGACGCCGCAACGCGATTGCCCGACACGCTGGCAATTTGCACACCGTGTATATTGAGCGAGGAACCCGAACCATTGGTCGCAGCATGGCCGATACCGTTGAGAAGATTGCCTTCGATTTCAACAAACGGCCCAAAGGTGCTCTCATCGCGGCCACCCCTGTAAACATCAGCAATCGGCCCGCCAATATCGGCAAATGAATTGCCCATGATGGTGAGATATTCGACATTGTACTGGCCGTAATCCTCGCGCTCTGCGCTGGCGGAAAGAACCGTGCCGGTAATGTCAGAAAACACGCTTTCGGTGATCGTGACATTGTCAGCCAGAGTGCTCTTGCCAAGAGTGATTACGTTGAAGGATTTGTTGACCTTCAGTCCCGTGACCCAAACCTTATCAAGCGCAATGCGCAGGTTCGACTGGATCGGATAGGTCGTTGTGCGGATCACTGAGTTACCAACCGAATCCGGCGCTAAAGCCCCATCGATCATCAGCTTAGTGAGCTGCAAATTGCCGCCCTCACGCACTTCAACCAAAGTCGGACGGCCAAAGAGGATGCGGCTGCGGGCCGAATTGACGCCACCCTCATTGGCAAAGGGCGCTCCAACGCCGGAAATCGTGATGGTTTTATCGAGCGGGATTGAGCGGTTGACGATGTAATCGCCCTCAAGCAGCTGGATCGTATCACCATCTTTCGCGGCTCGAACGGCATCAACCAGAGTGTCCTCACCCGGCATAACTTCGATAGTATTCCCCGATCCGCCAAAGGCCATTTTTGCGCCTGGCTTGGGATAATAAGACGCGCCCACTTGCTCCAATGTGACAGGCTTCAGATCGCGCGGCGCGCCCAAATCAGCCAAGGCAGGATCGGTTGGATAGAGCAGGCCATTTTCAGCACGCTCCAATACGATCTCGCCCGTTTCGAACTTGCCCGACAAGGCCTCTCCAACGCCGCCTGCAGCCACACGGCTTCCGGCAAAGCTAATGCCAGAGATATCGTCATAGCTTTCCAAAAAGCTCTCACCCGCAATACCGCTCAGCAGATTATTTGTGAAAGTCGTGTTGCTGGGCGCAGCAGACCTTTCAGTGTCGGCGCCAACATTAAAACCGACCCGGCGGCTATCGAGGATAGAGTTGTTCTCAATCCGCGCATTGGCGACCTCGACATAGCGATTGACAGGCGAGTTAGGCACACCGTTCATAACCGCAAGCGCGCTGGAGAAATCGACCCCTCGCAGGCCTTCCATATAATTGTCGCGAACCGTTTGATTGCGATTGATAACCCGAATGCCGCCTGTGTAATCCTTGCCGCCGCCAAGAAAGACGTTGCGCTCGACGACGTTGTCGTCGCCATGCCGCAAAGTCAGCGTGCCGCGCGAGTTTAGGAACAGGTTTTCGCGGAAGACATTGCCGCCCGATTTGGAAGAGATAATCTCAACCTCGCCATCTGTCCGGTCGAAAATATTGCGCTCAACCGTCGTATTGGAGGTGAACATGGAATATTTGCTCGTACCAATCCGCAAAGTCTCGCCGCCATTGGAACCAAGGACAGGGCGCAGACCGAAATAATTGTGATCGATCCGGTTGTTATTGTCGCGGCTCTCAGGGGTATCGAGCCTGACCGCCAGCGTCACACCCTTATTGGTCTTGCCGACCATATTGTTGTGATCAAAGCGATTGTTCTGGCCGTAAATCGCCACCCACCAATCATCGTCATAACGATCCGGCTTGCTGAAGTGATCAATCACCATCTGGGTGACGCGGCTATTGCTCGCAATATCGGTCTTGCTGCGGCGGAAGGAAATGACTGCGCCGCGCGGGCTGTACCCATCGCGGAAAACCAAGCCTTCTACATGGATATATTGGCCACCAACACGCAGGCTTGATTGGCCTGTAAGGATGACTTTGCCCGCCTCTTGCGGGACCAGCTTGATCAGCTTGCCTTTGCGGCCCTTGCCAGTGATGACCAGATCGAAATCGCGCCATTCGCCATTGGCAAGCGTGATCGTGTCACCCGCCTCGATCCTTTCAAGAGCAGCGCTATATTCCGCCTGATCACGAACGAAGAAGTCTTCTGCAAGCGACGGGGTGGCCATCAGCCACACACTCAAAAGCACAAAGCTCAGCCTAGCTAGCACACCAATCCCTCTCTCAAGTCTCTTCTACGGGCGAGGTTATAGGCACGGACACAAGACTGTCAATCAATCTGGCATATTCGGTTTAGAATCTTTGTAATACCAATTAAACTAGCCGATTTTTGCAGAGGCGGCGAACCGTGCGCGGCTCTTAGAAGCCTTTTCCTGCACTTCTTCTAAGGCCATTTTCTCGGTCGCATCCAGCATGGATTCGATTAGCCTATGGAAGTGGTCGCGCATTGCAGCACGCGCGCCCACTGAATCGCGTGCTTTCAGCGCTTCGTAGACTGCCAAATGTTCTGCCGCTCGCGTATCCACATCGTGAACACAAACAGCCGCATAAGTCGCCTTTACCTCGGGCAAATCCACACGCATGCGCCACAAGGTCTTAACAGTGTGGATCATCGCGGCGTTGTGTGACGCCTCGGCAATGGTGCTGTGAAAGGCACGATCCGCCTCATTGGCCGCGTCTTCATCACCGGTACGCATGCTTTCGACAAGCTCAGCCAGAAGAGACAGCTCTTCATCCGAGATATTCTGCGCAGCCAAAGCCGCTGCCTCTGATTCGATAAGCAAGCGCGCCTCTGTAACTTCAAAGGCGCTAGCCGAAGGAAGAGAGCCAGAACTATCACCAGCGTTCTCGCTAACATAAACGCCCGAGCCCGTCTTGATCTCGAGCCGCCCGACCGCTTGAAGCGCGATTTCTGCCTCTCGGATTGTGACACGGCTCACGCCGAACCGCTCAGCTAGCTCCCGTTCCCCGGGCAAACGCGTTCCAGAAGGAAAAGCGCCGTCGTCAATCAGGCCTGCAATTTCTGCAGCCACAGATTGGAAAAGTCGCTTACCACCCATTTAAAACTACCCCGATGTTAAAAACAGCTCATCCCCGAGCTGCAGGCTACCCATGAACGCTGATTTTAAACTGGTCAAACTCCAATCGCTTTACCGTTCTTCTGCAAATCGGCGGGAACACGGGGCCCCCGCCATCTATGCGATTAGAAACGGAACCGTACGCCAGCAAAGTAGCGCGGACCATAGACTTGGATTGCTCCAAAATCATCAGGCGCACCGCGCAAGTTTGTGCGTGGCTCGTTGAAGAGGTTAATCCCTTCAAGAGTGAAGCGCACATTGCGGTTGAGCGAATAAGAAATACGCGCCTCAAACACGCCCACGTCGTCCACATTCCGGATACGGCCCGGAGTTCCAATAAATTGCTGGAAGTAGTTGCTGCGGAATTTGTAGACGCCTTGGAAATCGAAATCGCCGATTTCGTAATAGGCTTGCGCCGACAGAACATGCTCAGAGAAACCAAACAAACCCGTTGGATCGATCAGGCCATTGGTCACGGTTGCAACGCCATCAGCATCGAATGTTGTCTGCGCGCCCAACACATCATCCTCAAACTCAAAGTTTGAATCTGCGATGTTGTAGCTCAACTTAAAGCCAAGACCATCGAGCGGTGCAGGCAGATAGCTGAAGCGGTGAGAAGCGGTGATTTCGAGACCGAAAATCGTGCTCGTCTCGTCGGTAGTGTTGATCGTATTGGTGAGGATCTGCACTTCCTGACCTTCGATATTGAAGACCTCTGGGACGCTGGTAATCTCAAACCCACCATTAAAGCTCTTATAATAGGCGTTAAAGGCAAGGATCGTGTCGGCATTGGGATACCATTCGAGGCCCGCATCAACATTCCATGACAAAAGCGGATCAGTGTCAGGGTTACCTGTGGCAGCCGCATTGTTGATACCGTTCAGAACCGCATCTGTTGCTGTCGGAAACGAGTCGTCATTGTTGAAGCTCAAAATCCGGCCATCACCCAAATCCGATGGATCAGGACGCGATAGCGCACGATAGACTGCGAAACGGCCAAGCAGATCGGGCTGAATGTCAGCAACCACATTCAAGCTAGGCAAAAACTCAGTGTAAGATGCGCGCGAGGTCCGGGTGGTTAGCGTCGTTGGGTCTTCAACGACACTGAATGTTGATACACCCTCGTCGTCAGGCTCTCCAAGTTCGATAAACAGCGAGTTTTGGAAGCCGTCAGAGCGCAGCGAGGTTTTCACAACCCTAACACCCAAATTGCCACGAACTGGAATATTGCCAAAGTCTGTTTCGTAATTGGCCTGAATATAACCAGCAAAGGTGCGCTCTTCGAGGTCAGTGTTCTGAATCGAATCGAATTCGCCAGTTGGGAAGATCGGAACGCCGTCTTCATCAAACAGAAGGCCGTTGGGATCTTCACGCTCTAGCACTTGCGCGATGCACAGAGCATCAAAGGTCGCAAATGTGTTGGATGTGCTGATCACATTGCCCGCATCATCAACATTGGTGACCAGCGGATTGCCGCCGGAAACAGATGCCAAAAAGCCCGTTTCTGGGAAGGTTGTGCGGCATTCTTGGTTCGCGAAGAACAAAGCGCCAGAACCATCGGTATCGCTAAAGTTGATTTGTTGCCGGCTGGTGCCGTTGGAAGCACCGGGAACATCGCGATACACCAATTGCTGATAGCGCAAACCTGCATCAATCGACGAGATAAATCCATCTAACTCATAAGCAAAATCGGTCCGCACAGCCCATACGCTGTTGAAACGGTCCTGCTCCAAATCAGCGCGAAGGCGCGGATCGTTTGCAAACAAATTGTGGTCCGTCACATCAAAGTTCTGAACGATGAAATTCAGTCCTTCTGAGCCATTTTGATTGATCAAAATCGCCGATTCGACCCGATCATTGGT
>CAZTFZ010000087.1:0-7198 GCA_964613105.1 uncultured Porphyrobacter sp.
ATTTGCTTGCATTTGATGGGGCACGCGCTAAGGCGCGCTGTCCCTCGATAGGGATGCCCTATAAAGGGGCAGTGCGGGAGGAGGTCATGGCCTTTGTTTGACCGCTTAACATGAGAGCATTTTGCCTGTTTGCGGGCATCATGCTTGATAGTGTGAAAGGAGGCCAAAATGGCCAAGAAAATTGACGGTTATATCAGTCTGCAGGTTCCTGCGGGCACAGCAAACCCTTCTCCCCCAATTGGTCCTGCGCTGGGTCAGCGCGGCGTCAACATCATGGAGTTTTGTAAGGCGTTTAACGCCGCTACACAGGATATGGAGAAGAACGCTCCGATCCCGACCAAGATCACGGTCTATGCGGATCGCAGCTTTACCTTTGTCACCAAAACCCCGCCTGCATCATTCATGCTGAAAAAGGCCGCTAAGCTGAAGTCAGCATCAAGCGAGCCGGGCAAGGTTGTCGCTGGTTCTGTTAAGAAAAGCCAAGTGAAAGAAATCGCTGAGGCGAAAATGGTCGACCTCAACGCCAATGACATCGATCAGGCTATGAAAATCATCGAGGGCTCTGCGCGTTCGATGGGCCTAGACGTGGTGGAGGGTTGATCCGATGAGCAAGCTCAATAAGAAACAACAATCGGTTGCAGAACTCGACCGCGAAAAGCTTTATTCGGTTGACGATGCTATTGCCACTTTGCGCAAATTCGCAGCGTCGAAATTTGACGAGACGGTTGAATTGGCAATCAATCTGGCTGTTGATCCGCGCCATGCTGACCAAATGGTACGCGGCATGATCTCGCTGCCATCAGGCACAGGTAAAGACGTGAAAGTTGCTGTGTTTGCCAAAGGCGACAATGCTGACAAGGCCAGCGCTGCTGGCGCCGATAAAGTGGGCGCTGAAGACCTCATGGAAGACATGCAGGCTGGCAATCTCGATTATGATCGCGTCATTGCAACCCCAGATATGATGGGCGTTGTTGGCCGTCTTGGTAAGGTGCTTGGTCCTAAGGGCCTGATGCCAAACCCCAAGCTTGGCACGGTTACTCCGAATGTCGAACAAGCGGTGAAAGATGCCAAGGGCGGCCAGGTGGAATTCCGGGTTGAGAAGATGGGCATCATCCACACAGGTATCGGCAAAATGTCGTTCAAGGATGCTGACATCAAAGCCAATTTTGACGCGCTGACGCAGGCCGTTGTTAAGGCCAAGCCATCGGGCGCCAAGGGCAAATATGTGAAGAAAATCTCGATCACATCGACCATGGGCCCTGGCCTGAAGATCGATTTGGCTGAGGTTGAAGGCGCGTAATTTAAGCGCTTCGCTCTTCGAGAAACGGATTTTGGGCCGCGGGAGAAATTCTGCGGCCCTTTTCTTTTGCTATCAGTCAGTCGGCGGTTATCAGATCGCCCCAAGCTCTCGGCGGCCCTTTTCCCTCAGGACAGGCTATCCTTGCTGCTGGATAATTGCCGGGAGTAAAGCCAGCCTAGCCCGATAAGACTGAAACCAAGGGCTGCGAAGCTCGCGATCCGCAGGAGGCCGGTTAGCCCAGCGGCATCAATCAAGAAGACTTTGAGCACCGCGCCAACCATCAAGACCAGCGACCCAAGGCGCCAAACCCGCGCTGCTTGCCTCGAGCCCCAAATGAGGAAGGCGATTGCGAGCACAATACCCAGCAGCGAGCGCAAAAGGTCCTCGGTCCCGCTTAGCGGCACTGGCGGCATAATCGAGCCGGCAAAAACCTGTCTCAGCAAGCTCAATCCAAGCAAGAGGATAAGCGCCATTGTGCAAGCATCCAACATGAGGCTTGCCTTTGATTTCCAGTCGAGGCTCCAATCTTGCGGCAGGCTGCGGCCAAGCAGATAAAGCCCCGCCAGACCGACTGCATAAGAGCCAAGAATGAGGTTTGCGATAGGCAATGGACCGGCCGCTTGCTCGTCCCACAAAGGGTTATGCAGCCCAAGGCTGAACCAAGCGAAATGCGCAAGAGCGGCCACTATTAAGCCTCGGCCAAGGCTAGCGCTTTTGATGCGGCCCATGCCGGTAAATAGCCCATACCCAAGCGCGATCAGCAGTGCTTGCCACAATGTCCGTTCCAGCAGGCCTAGCTCAACAAAGCGCGTGAGCGTCTCTAGGGCGAGCGCCTGTTTGAAGGCGATATGCAAAGCGATCCCGAGGCCTGCTCCAGCGATTGCTAGACCAGCCTTGAATTGCAATTCGAGCCTGTCTTTTGCGAAAAAGCTTAAGACAAGCCCAGCCACGCCCAGTGGCAAGATGCGGGTCAGAGTGTCGATAATCGTTGGCAAATAGATGCGCAGCAAAGGCGTGCCAGCCAAGGCCTCTACCCCAGCCTGCAGCCAGATGCCCAAAGGCGCTAAGGCCCATGCACCCACGATGGCAATCGCTGTATAAGCACCAGCGCGCCGATTGCGGAAATACCACAAGGCTGCGATAGCGGCCGACAGCGTAAGCGCCGGCATTACCTTGGGCACGAGGGCGGAGGGTATGATCTGAGCTATCGCGACATAAGCGGCAATTGCTAATCCGCTCTCGGCCAGTCTTTGTCGGATGTTTTCGATGCCATAGCCAGCACCCTCCTGTTCGCTTGTGCGGGGTCTTTCAAAGACTGCAAACAGGCCTGCAAGCGCCGCAAACGCACCCCACCGCAATGCGCCAAGCCAAGATAGATTGCTGGTCGTTTCTGAGGATGGACCTCCAACCGCCCAAAACAGTTCGTCGGCTGATCTTTCGACAAAAATCAGCGCTGCAAGGCTGATCGTAGCGCTCGCCCATGCAACCGTGTTGAGGCCAGTCTCTGGTCGGTTTAGCCACAGTGCAAACAGCGCGGCTGTAATGGCAGCGCCGGCAAAGACATGAGCAACAGCAGGCAGCGCGATGAGGCTGGCGCCAAAGGCAAGCAGAGCTGCGCTGGCAACGGTTAGCACGCGCAATTGTGCCGCGTCCGCCTGCTCACCGTCAATGTCTAAGGCTTGCCAAATCCGCCACGCTGCAAGCGCAGGCACAATCGCAAGGCTTAGGATTGCAGCCGCCAATGCCCAAATATTTGCTCCATCCAGCAAATTTCCTGCCTGATGATAAATGCTTACCCCCAAGCCAAGGCTAGCGCCGCAAATCTGCCAGAAATCAAAGCTGCGCGCACGGCCCGTTAAAACCAAGGCCAAGGGAACCAGACAGGTGAGCGCAGCCAATGCAGCAGCCACTAGGATGAATTGCGATAGGCTCGGCTGCGGCCAGAGCAAGAGCAGGCTGATGCCTACCGCTGCAACGACGCCATTGGCCTCGCGCAGGGTGCTTTTGCGCCATGCCAGCACGGCAATCGCTGAACCCAGCAGCAGATAAAGCCCCCAAGTGAGCGGCGCAAAACCGGCTTGGAAAACCAAGGCTGCCATTTGCACGCTGGCAATCGCTGCTGCGCCCAATCGTTGCCAAGGACGCGGTGACAGGCTGGATAAGAGCATGGGAATAAACGCCCCAAGACCCACAATCATTAGCCCGACAGAAGCAATCGCGCTTTGCCCCTCGACCCCGCCGATAAGCAGCACTAGCCCCCATAGGAAGCCGCCAGCGAGCGCTGCAACGCCAAGCCATGGCCTATCTTGACGTTGGCCTGTGTAAGCAAGCCCTGCGGTGACCAGCGACAAATAGATCGTTAGCAGCGGAATGTTCGGCTCTACGCTCGTGACCAATGCGGGCGCTGCAAAGCCGCCAACCAGACCCAGGATCGCGCATGGCAGCCCATAACGATAGGAAAGCGCAATCGCGCTTGCTGTGACCAGCGCAAGACCTGCAAAGGCCAGGCCAGCGCCAATGAGGCCATAGGTCGTACCCGCAAGATAAAATGCTGCGTAAAGCGTCGCTAGGCCAGCACCGGCAAGTGCTTGCCGAACGCGCGGATCAGCAAGGCGTTTCTCAAAGCGATGAGCAAGCTCTGCGCCCGCCAGCAATGCAAGGCCAAAGGCAAAGCTCAAAGCGACCCTGACAAGGGGCGATAGCAGCCCTTGCTCAATCGAATAGATGACAAGGAATATGCCTGATATGGCCAGCGCAATACCGCCTGCCCAAACCGAGAGCCTGCGGCCAATTAGTTCTTCAAAATCGAAGCTGAAACGCGACCAGAAGTTGGGCCTTAGTTCTGGCTCTTCTTGCGCTGGTGCTTCTTGCGTCAGTGCCTCTTGCGTTTCCTGAGTTTTTTCCGTTTCGCCCCTGTCAGGCGCGCCTGCATTGCTTAGCGCGCTTGCTAGCTCGTCTTCGCTAGCGGCAATGACGGGTGGGTTATCGGCTCGTTTGCCGACCATTGTGACCCCGCCAATATCGACCGTCTTAGCGCTTTCGGCGGTCTCGGGTGCTGAAACCGGAGCTATCGGCGTTTCTTGCGAAACCTCTTCTTGGGCGGCATTTTGGGTTTCGCGCGGGACAACCGCATATTCAACTTCGCTGAGGAAATCTCTCACTTCGCGCAGGCTGGTTTCAAGCTCGGTTATGCGTCTCCACAAGACGATAAGGCCGATGCCGGCGATTATGAGCACGAGATATTCTATGGCGTTGCTCCCTCTATTTTTAGAGGCTTATCGCAAAAAGGGCGAAAACTACAATTGCCTATATGCCGCCGGGCGTGAAGTCATAGCCTGCCGTGCCAAGCCCATCGCAAAGCGTATCGACACAGCTCTTCATTTCTTCTGCATCGGTTGAACGGATTACGAAATTGGCTCCGACTTTGCCTTCGCGAAAGAAGGGGTAGCTGCCGATTTGGCAGGTCTCATGGGCCTGTTCTGTTTCGCGCAAAAGGTCCGCGACTTCGCTTTCTGCGATCCAGCATCCGACCGTTTCTGATAGAAGCTGAGCGCCGCCTTCTAACGTGCCGGTTAGTGCATCGAGCATGCCTGCGGTGATATGCGGGACGCCTGCCATCAGAAAGACATTGCCAATCTGGATGCCGGGCGCCCCTGATTTTTGATTGGGGATCAACTCTGCACCTTCGGGCACGCGGGCCATGCGCAATCGCGCCTCGTTCAAACCGCCCGGCTTATCGGTGTAATAGCGTTCTAATATCGCGCGCGCTTTGGGGTGGATGACAACGCCGACGCCCAAGGCCTTTGCGACTGCATCCACCGTAATATCGTCATGCGTGGGGCCAATGCCGCCGGTCGTGAACAGATAGTCATTGGCCTCGCGCAGAGCATTGACCGCCTCAACAATCCGTTTCTCTACATCAGGGACAACGCGCACCTCGGCCATCCGAATGCCTTGCACTTGCAGCCAGCTTGCCACTTGAGCGATGTTTTTGTCATGGGTGCGGCCCGAGAGGATCTCGTCCCCGATCACGACAAGGCCAGCGGTCCAAATTTTATCTGATTTGGTCATGCACGCAGCTTAGAGCACTCGCTCTTAAGCCTCAAGCGCGCAAGGCGATGAGCGGTCGCGGCTTCAATGCATGCTCTATTCGGCAGCTTCCAATTGCTCATCGCTGTGGAGCGCATTGGAACCCGGTGAGCGCAGCAGCAAATGCCCATCATCAACGGGGCTTTCGGCCAAAATCTTGCGATCAGATATGTAATCTTGATTGAGCCGCCAAGGATACTCCTCCGCGCTGCGGGGCATGATTGATTTGCCGCGCTTGATATAGCCAGAGGAGAAATCGAACAGATCGACCTCTTCCAGCGCTGCCTCTTTCGCAGGAGGTAGATCGGGCACGGCAATCTTGGCGCCGTTCTCGCTCATCCGGTTCAGCACGCGGCAAATGTATTTTGAGTTTACATCGCTGCGCAGGGTCCAGCTGGCGTTCAAATAGCCAAATACAACCGACAAGTTCGGCACATTTCCGAACATGCAGCCCTTATAATAATAATGGTCTGCAAAATTCACTGGCTCTCCATCGAGGCTAACCGCGATCTTGCCGCCGACCGCCAAAGTCAGGCCAGTGGCTGTCACGATAATGTCGGCCTCGAGCAATTCACCCGATGTCAACCGCACGCCTTTTGCTTCGAAGCTCTCAATATGAGCCGTTTTGACGCTGGCCTTGCCAGATTTAATCGCGGCAAAAAGGTCGTCGTCAGGAACCAGGCACAGCCGTTCTTCCCACGGATTATAGGGCGGTGTGAAATCGGTGAGATCGAAATCCTGTCCCATCGATTTGCGGATTTGATCATGCAATTTCCCGGCGATCTTTTTCGGCTTCTTGCGCGCCATCTTGAAGGAAATATTCTGCATATGGATGTTTTTAAACCGGGTGATTTTGTAAGCGAGACTTTCAGGCAAAACTTTGCGCGTAAAATTCGCTATCGCGTCCTTTGCAGGCCGAGAAAACATCCAAGTCGGCGTGCGCTGAAGCATGGTGATATGCTCAGCCTTGTCAGCCATGGATGGAACGATGGTGACCGCCGTGGCGCCCGATCCCACGACAACGATTTTCTTGCCGGCATAGTCCAAGTCTTCGGGCCAAAACTGCGGGTGCAGCGTTTGACCTTCGAAGGCGCTGAAATCAAAGCCTGCGTCATAGGGATTGTCATAATCGTAATAGCCAGAACCGAGATAGAGCCAACCAGCGGTTACTTCGCTTTGCTGGCCGTCTGCAGTTTCCATGACCAAGTGCCATGCTGCCTCTGCTTCGCGCCAATCGGCGCTGATAACTTTCTGGCCGAAAGAGATATGTTCGCGAATGCCGCGCTCGTCGACAATGCGGTTGAGATACTCAAGAATTGAGGGAGCATCAGCGATGCTCTTTTCATGCTTCCACGGCTCAAATTCAAAGCCCAATGTGTGCATGTCGCTGTCCGAGCGAACACCGGGATAGCGGAACAAGTCCCATGTGCCGCCCAGATTGTCGCGTCTGTCGAAGATGCCGTAAGACAGGCCTTTGCATTGCAGCTCCATATGAGCAGCCATGCTAATGCCAGAAATGCCTGCGCCGACGATCAAAACGTCAAAATCGGTTGCGCTGTTTTGCATCTATCTTCTCCCAATGGGGCGATGAAAGCACAGGGCAGCGAAAAAAGCCAGCGAGGATTGCAATTTGCAACTGACTTGCTTGCAAGCTTGGTTTATGCCCTGCCGCCATGAAGCACACATTTGCGTTTGAACGCTCGCCCCTAAGATATACCTCCACTTTCGCGACCTTGGCTCTTCTAGGAGGCATGCTGGGTTCTGGCAGCGCTGCCATGGCGCAGGATGCAGCGGCGGTTGAGGCTGAGA
>CAZTFZ010000088.1:0-3028 GCA_964613105.1 uncultured Porphyrobacter sp.
GAAATTGCCGAGGTTCTCGCCGCGCTCAAAAAGGCAGGCGATCCTTGGATTACCCGCATGTCCGGTTCTGGGGCGACGTGCTTTGCCCTGTTTGACAGCATGGCCGCTTGCGATGATGCTCAAGTTTCCCTCCAAAAGCATCACCCCCAATGGTGGTGCATGAAAGGGAAATTGCGTTGAGTGAGGAAACAGTGTTTCGCCAAGTGGCTGAAACTGGACCTGCGCCGATTTTGTGTGTCGCCGACCACGCCTCTAACCATGTCCCAAGCGACATTGATCTGGGCATCGACCGCGCCCTGCTAGAGACGCATATTGCCGTCGACATTGGCGTTGATGGCGTTGCGCAAAGACTGGCTCGCCTTCACGCAATCCCGGCTCATATCGCTTGTGTTAGCCGCTTGGTTTGCGACCTGCACCGGGTCGAGGGGGAGGCCGCCATGGTTCCCACTAGCAGCGATGGCACATTGATCGCAGGCAATATTGGCGCTGATATAGCGGGACGAATTGAGCGGTTTCATAAGCCCTATCATGATGCTTTTGCAGCTATGATCGAGCGGGTGCAGCCACGGTTGATCGTCGCATTGCACAGCTTTACCCCAAAGCTTGAAACCAGCGACGAACAGCGCCCATGGGAAGTCGCTTTGCTTTATAATCAAGATGATCGCGCCGCTCGCCATGCCATCAGACTGTTCGAAGAGCAGGGGCTGACCGTTGGCGATAATCAGCCTTATTCGGGCAAGCAATTGAACGCCACGATGGACCGTCATGCAGAGGCGCAAGGCATCCCTTATCTGACGATAGAAGTGCGCCAAGACCAGATCGCCAATGAAGCCGGGCAAGCACGCTGGGCCAGTATGATTGCTGATGTCGCGGGGCGGGTATCGCTCACGCTTGAGGCGACTTAAGCAATTCTTGCCCGATGCTTTGCCATGTCGGGGCTTGTAATCTGGGCGTAAGGCTGGAATGCGTCATGGCTTAGGAGACGCATTTCGTGACCAGCACTTTTGACAAATCCAATCTGCCCAGCCGCCATGTCTCGGTCGGGCCAGAGCGAGCGCCGCACCGTTCCTATTATTACGCGATGGGATTGAGCGAGGAAGAGATTGCGCGGCCTTTTGTGGGCGTGGTTTCTGCTGGCAATGACAGCGCGCCATGCAACACAGCGCTCGATGCTCAAGCTGACATTTGCCGCGGCGGCGTGGATGCGGCCGGTGGTCTGCCAAGGCGTTTCAACACGATCACTGTGACAGACGGCATTGCGATGGGGCATCAGGGCATGAAAAGCTCGCTCGTCAGCCGCGAAGTCATCGCCGATTCTATCGAGCTATCCGTGCGTGGTCATTGCTATGATGCGCTGGTTGGCTTTGCTGGATGCGACAAGAGCCTGCCCGGCATGATGATGTCGATGCTGCGCCTCAATGTGCCTTCGATCTTTGTCTATGGCGGATCGATCTTGCCGGGCACTTATAAGGGCGAGGATGTGACCGTCGTCGATGTGTTTGAGGCTGTGGGCCAGCATGCGGCGGGCAATTGTCCTTTGAAGGACCTGATCGCGCTCGAGAAAGTCGCGTGCCCGGGCCAAGGCGCTTGCGGCGGGCAGTTTACCGCCAACACCATGGCCTGCGTTGGCGAGGCCATCGGGCTATCGCTGCCCAATTCCAACATGGCGCCTGCTCCGCTGAAATCGCGCGAGGAAGTCGCCATTGCAGCAGGCAAGCAAGTGATGGCTTTGCTGGAACGCAATCTGCGACCCCGCGATATTTGCACGCGAGCGGCTTTTGAGAACGCCGCGCGCGTTGTGGCGGCAACCGGCGGATCGACCAATGCGGCGCTCCATTTGCCAGCAATGGCGCATGAGGCAGGCATTGCTTTTGACCTGTTTGACGTTGCAGAGATATTCAAGACCACGCCCTATATTGCCGATCTGAAACCCGGCGGGCGTTATGTCGCCAAAGACATGCATGAGGCAGGCGGCGTTTATATGGGCATGAAGACGCTGCTTGATGGCGGTTTCCTCGACCCAGAGCCAATGACCGTCACGGGCAAGACGCTGGGCGAGAATATTGAAGAGATCACGTGGAACCCCGATCAAAAGGTGTTTTACGACGTGTCTAAACCGCTGACACCAACGGGCGGTGTGGTTGGCCTCAAAGGCTCGCTTGCACCCGAAGGCGCGATTGTGAAGGTCGCAGGGATGGAGCGGCTCGAATTCACTGGCCCTGCGCGCGTTTTCGAATGCGAGGAGGACACATTTGCCGCTGTCGAGCGCCGCGATATTGCGGAAGGCAGCGTCATCGTCATCCGCTATGAAGGGCCCAAGGGCGGCCCCGGTATGCGCGAAATGCTCTCCACCACTGCAGCGCTCTATGGGCAGGGTATGGGCGAGAAGGTCGCTCTTATCACTGACGGGCGTTTTTCGGGCGCAACCCGCGGCTTTTGTATTGGCCATGTTGGGCCAGAAGCGGCTGAAGGCGGGCCGATTGCTTTGGTCGAAGATGGCGACATCATCAGCATCGATGCCGCCGCCGGCACAATCGACCTGGACGTGGATGAGGCGGTTCTTGCCGAACGCCGCAAAAACTGGCGCCCGCGCGATCATGACTATCAATCAGGCGCGCTTTACCGTTATGCTCAAACCGTTGGCTCTGCATTGGGCGGCGCTGTAACGCACCCGGGCGGGGCAAAGGAAACCCATGTCTATGCCGATATCTAAAGCACTTTTGATTGGCGCGAGCCTTGCCTTGCTGAGCGCATGCACCTCAGAACCTGTGCAAGAGCAGGCCAGCGAGGGCGCGCCTATCGTTGAATGCGCGATTGGACCGGGCAGCGACTATGATCCAAGCTGCCTTGCAGAAATTGAGGGGCAAGTCCTCATTATCCGGCATCCAGATGGCAGTTTCCGTAGGTTCGATCTTGAAACATTCGAGAGCGCTGATGGTGCCGATGATGCCAGAGTGGAAAGGCAAGAAGGAGTGGTCAGCATCGAAGTCGCTGGCGATCGCTATCGCTTTGACACTGGCCTTGTTTC
>CAZTFZ010000088.1:3128-7095 GCA_964613105.1 uncultured Porphyrobacter sp.
CAAGCTGAGCAGCGCGGCCTTTTGCCTGCGGCGCACCCATGACTGACCCGATAATCCGCATTGCAGCGCGCGGCGATGGCGTTAGCGAAAGCGGCAAGCATGTCGCTGGCGCAGTGCCCGGTGATGTTGTGCAGGCCGATGGGTCCATTGTGCGGGGGCCGCACCATACTCAGCCGCCATGCCGTCATTTTAACGCATGCGGTGGCTGCCAATTGCAGCATGCCGATGACGCAGCTTTGCGAGGGTTCGTGACCGATAGAGTGGTCAACGCAGCTGAGGGTCAAGGCGTTGCAATCGGGACATTGCTAGACACGCATTTGTCGCCTCCAAAGGCGCGCCGCCGGGTGAAACTGCGTGGGTTGAAGGCGCGCGGCAAGGTCTTGCTGGGCTATCGCGAGGCTCGTTCTCATAAGGTCACAGACCTTGCGCAATGCGACGTCATGGCCGCAGAATTGTTCGCTCTTATTAAGCCGTTCAAAAAGCTGTTGTCGGCCATGTCCAGCAAGGCTCCGGTCGATCTTGTGCTGACCCAAACCGATCAAGGGGTGGCATGCGCCTTGAACGGTATTGCGCCCGAAGGGCTCAGCGAAACAGAGGCATTGCTCGATTTTGCCCGCGATCTTGGTCTTGCTCGGCTAACCCTTGATCAGGGCTATGGGCCAGAGACGATGTGGGAGCCTGAGCCTGCAACAGTTACTCTCGCTGGGGTTCCTGTGCCCTTTCCCGACGGCGCGTTCCTGCAAGCGACCAGCGATGGTGAGAAGGTGCTGATCGATGATGCGCGCGAGTATTTGCATGGCAGCGCTACAATCGCCGACTTATTCGCCGGACTTGGCACGTTTTCATTTGCGCTGGCGGGCAAGGCTAAGCTCTTGGCGGTTGAGGCTGCGCGCGATGCGCATCTCGCTTGCAAACTGGCTGCTGGGCAAAAGCAATTGCCCATTCACAGCCTTCATCGAGATTTGTTTCGCGGGCCATTGCAGCCCGACGAGGCATCTCGCTTTTCCAGCATATTGCTTGATCCCCCGCGTGCTGGCGCAAAAGAACAAATCGCTGCGATTGCACAAAGCAAGGCGAACCGCGTGGCCTATATCAGTTGCAATCCATCAAGCTGGGCAAGGGATGCCAAAACTCTGGTGGATGCCGGTTTTGTGCTCGAGAAGCTAAGGCCTGTGGGGCAGTTTCGTTGGTCCACTCATGTTGAGCTCACGAGCTATTTCGCTCGCTGAGCCCTAAGGCTCGCCAGCACTTGCGCTTTGAGCCATTCGCGCGCCTCGGGCTCGACAAATGCGTGCCCTGCATTTTCGCAACGAAAAATGCGCTCGTCCTCGGCATTCCAATTGGCTGCAAATTCCTGCGCTGTGCGGTCATTACCTGCCAACAGAATGCGCGTATTACCCTCAAAGCGCTGCAAGCCCTCGCTCACATCCTGAGCCAAGGAGGAGAGCGGCGCTTTAGGTCCAGCTGCCTTGCCAATGCCGCGCAGCAGTTTTCCCAAATCGACCTTGCCTGTGACGAGCCGCAGCAGCTCGCGCGGGTTTTTGAGCTTTTCCAAATAGCGCGCCCGAATGGCGGAGGCGGGCGGGGTGCTATCGCTCTCGGCCTCCTCGTCGATAACCCAAGGATTGCTGAGAAGCAGGCCATCGCAGCCAGCGCCGCTTGCCAGCATCAGCGTGGCGGCAGCGTCGCAATTGCCAAACCCAACCACTTTGGTGAGATTGGGAGCCATCGCCCTAAAGGCAGCCAAGGCTGCTTCTACATCGGCTGCGGCATGCAAAAAGCCAAGGTTTTCGCCCTCGCTATCGCCGGTTCCTCGCCGGTCATACCGAAAGACAGGAAAGCCTGCTTTTGCGATTTCAGCCGCTAGCTGCCCTTGTCCTGCGAAGGCTCCGCTGCGGATTTCATTCCCGCCAGAAACGATCAGCAAACCGACAGTGCCGGGCGCAGTGTCAAAGCTTGCCGCAAGCTCGCAATCGCCACAGGCAAATGTCAGTGGCAAGCGGCTCATGCGCCCATGATCCCGACCGACAAAAATGCGGCCAATGCGTCCGCCTGTTCCGGGTCATCATCGGGTTCCGCTCTCAACCAAAGCGCCGCGCCGCCAACGTCCGCCTGCTCAATAATGCGAGTGTCGTCATGCAAACGCGGCTCGGCTGCCTCAAGCTGACCAATCATTTCCGCGCCAAAACGCCAGCCGGCGAGCTCAATTCCATTGGCGCGGCCTTCTTGAAGCAGCGCCTCTCGGGTTTCATCAAGCCCTGCCTCTTTGGCCGCAATTGTGCGGGCTCTCAGCAGGCCGTTTAACAGGGCGCGACCTTTGGCAGGTGCGTAAGCATAGGTTGGAAGTGTGCTCGGGCACACCAAAGCTCCGCCGCGAATGGCAAAGGCGCAGGTGGCGCCAAAATGCTCTGCGGCTGCTTTTCCGGCCACGCGCCAATTGCCAAGAGTTTGCTCCGCCAAGGGCGCTAGGCTTTCGTTGCAGCCGGGCATATCGGGCAAGAAACAGTCTATTCCGCGTAGGTCGAGCCTGCGCATGACCTCTGCGATCTGACGGCGCATCTTGTTGTGCTCGTCGAACAATGGCGCGAAAATGATAAGCCGATGTGCGCGCGCCTGGTCGAAAGCTAAGGCAATTTCTTCAGAGGCCGGGCCTGCGGCTAATGGGGCGCTCCAGGTCTTATACATACCGCACGGGTTAGGCCTGAGTGGCCTTGGTTTCGGCGGCTTTCTCTTGAGCGGCCTTGCCTTGAGCGACCTTGTCCTCGGCAAATTCCAGCAGCCCGCCAAAGGTTTCTAACATCTCGCCATCGATGTCATCATCATCGATAGTGATGTCGAGCTGATCTTCCATTTCAGTCAGCAGGCCTGCGACAGCCATAGAGTCAAGCTCGGGCAAATGGCCGAACAATCCCGCATCCGCATCAAATTCGTCAACTTGTGCTTGTTCTAAGCCCAAAACATCGCGCAGGATTGACCGCAATGCGCTATCGACCTTAGCGCTGCTTTCCTGAAGCGGCTCATTCATAGCATTCTGACCAGTCATTCTCGCGCCCGTCCCCCTTAGGTTGCGCAGTTTCAGCGGCTCGTGCACCGCGCCCCTAGCGCCCGCTCACGCCTGACGCAAGACGGCGAAGCCCTTGCTTGGCTAAGATGGGCCAGCTGCGAGGCTGCTTCGGGTCGAGGCATGCAATCCGATAGCGGGGCCTAACAACTTCCATCCAATCGCTTTTGTAGGCGTCTGAACCCGTTCCAAAGTCGATAAGTTCGACCTTGTCGGCCTCAATCACATGTTCGAACAATGCGGCGGAAAGCGTTGTCCCAGCAGATAAAGATTTGGCCTTTTCGATGTGAGCCAGCTTGTGAATGAAAGCAGTTCCGTTCTCAACGGTCCAAAACTGCGCTGCCACTGGCGCGCCATCATGATGAGCGATCGCTAGGCGTAAATGGCCAAGCGCGGCTTCTGATCGGGCGAAATCCTCTAGCAAATTGCTTTGCTCTTCCTCGGGCTTCCAGCTGTTTTCATAGACGGTGCGATAATCTGCCCATGCGCTTTCTTCAAAATGATCAAGCAGTGTAACTTCGACCTTCTTGGCCTTGCGTTTCAGCGTCGTGCGCATCCGGCCGGGACGGGTGGCCCAATAGTCTGCAAAGCTGCGACCATTCACTTCAAGCACGTGGTTTTCATCGCTTTGATGTTGAGTAACGCGCCAGCCAGCCTCGCGAAATGCGGCGGCTAGTAGGGTCGCATCACCATGCTCATCCGCGACTGGTGAGAAGGATATTGCGTGAGTTTTGCTGCGCAAATCGCTCGCTAAAGCGCGCAAAAGCTTGCCGTTGGTCGCAACATCATGCTGCGACGAAATTGGCCTCCAAGTGAAGCTGAACCAATTGGTCAGCGCTTCCAATCCGCCATCGCCACGCATCAGGGGTAAAGCGAGCTTTGCATCGCCTGTCTGCGCCAATGCAA
>CAZTFZ010000089.1:0-3688 GCA_964613105.1 uncultured Porphyrobacter sp.
TTTGGCTGCTGAGGCGTTGGAGCCTGAGCCTGAGGTGGAATTGGAAGCGCCAGCAAAAGCTGCTGGCATGGGCGGGCTTGGCGGTTTGCTATCTGCAATTATTCCGCGCTCGACCGCGCGTCGTTCGCATGAAGAAATTGAGCAGGAACTCGACGACCTGCCAGAGCTAGACGATCAAACCATTGCGGCTGGCTCAGATGCAGCGCCGGATGAGCCGCTTCCTGATGAGCAGGCAATGGACGCAGGCCCACTACTGGCCAAGAAAGGCTCCGCCAATTCTGCGCCTTCGATTGATCCCGAAGCGATCAATCATGAGGTCGCAAGGCAAAACCCTGCCGCTGCACCCCAGCCGCTCGCGAAAAGCGATGCAGGCGAAGCTTTGCAAGCGCAAATCTTGCCAGACCCGCTCGCTGGACAGGCTGCATTTGATACTGATCCCGACCACCGTCCGCTTTATGGGCGGCATGTGCTCATCACTGCTGGCCCCACTTGGGAGCCGATTGATCCGGTGCGCTATATCGCCAATCGATCTAGTGGGAAACAAGGCTTTGCCATCGCTGCCATGGCAGCTGCGGCTGGTGCACGCGTTACCTTAGTGGCAGGCCCTGTGCATTTGCCAACGCCTGTTGGGGTTGACCGTGTGGATGTTGAGAGCGCTGACGAAATGGCAGCAGCGGTCAAGCAATCACTTCCTGCTGATGCGGCCTTTATGGTTGCTGCTGTATCTGATTGGCGCACGCGCGATGTCGCGGCTGAGAAAATGAAAAAGCGTGGGTCTGCCCCGCCGGCCCTAATCCTCTCGGAAAACCCGGATATTCTGGCGGGCGTCGGAGCGAGCAAGCAGCGCCCTAAATTGCTGATTGGCTTTGCGGCTGAAACAGAGAACTTGCTCGATAACGCGAAGAAAAAGCGCAATCGCAAAGGGGCTGATTGGATCATCGCCAATAATGTCACTGATACAGGCGATGGCGGCGTGATGGGCGGAGATCTGAACGAGGTGCATATCGTCAGCAGCGCAGGCATTGAGAAGCTTGCTGAAATGCCCAAAGAAGATGTCGCTCGCGAGCTTATTCGGCGCGCGGCACAGACACTAGCAGAGATGGAAGCTGATGATTGATCCAGTTGGTGTGCAAGTCAAACGATTGCCTCATGGCGAGGGGCTGGACTTGCCCGCCTACGCGACCACTGGGTCTGCGGGCATGGACGTTGTCTCGGCAGAGGATGTCACGCTGAAGCCGGGCGCAAGACATGCGGTCGCAACCGGGCTCGCCATGGCCATTCCTCAAGGCTTTGAAATTCAGGTTCGGCCGCGTTCGGGCCTGGCGTTTAAGCACGGCATTTCAGTCCCCAATGCTCCGGGAACCATCGATTCTGACTATCGCGGCGAGCTGAAAGTGCTGTTGATCAATCACGGCGCAGATGACTTCGTGATTGCGCGCGGTGATCGGGTTGCTCAATTGGTGCTGGCGCCTGTCGTGCAAGCCGAATGGGACGTGGTGGCAGAGCTAGACGATACCGAACGCGGTGCTGGCGGATTTGGTTCGACCGGAGGGCACGCTAAGCTCGTCTAAGGCGCGGGCCGCCGGCTCTCAAAGGGGCCTTCGCGCAAAGGCCTAACGCGCCGCAAGCCGTTCGTGCTCAATCTTTTTGCACTAAGCCAAAAAGGGCGGCCCCTCGCAGAAGAGACCGCCCAAGAAGGAACATCCAGTCAAAAGTCTAGATGTCTACGCCGGTGATTCGCGAAATCATTCAATCCGGCGCACTTTCTTCTTTTCCGGAGCAATCGAGATGCGAAGCGTTTCGCCTGAATTGCCCGGGAAATCAGTAAACATCGCATCGACCAGATTCGGAACGAGATATTGCAACCTGTTCGAAGTTGAGACAGCCTCAGCCTTGCCTTCAAACAAACGCTCGCCAGTCCCTGCGCGGTCAATCTTCATATCGACGCCGCTGGTAAAGACTGTGACGCTGCGAACGGTCGGTGCGCCGAACCATGGGTCATAAAAGCCATAGCCCCAGCTGCGGCCATAAAATCGTGATCGGCCAAAGCCGCCGAAACGCGAGTGACCAAAGCCACCAAAGCGTCCAAATCCACCGCCGAAGCGCGAGAATCCGAAACCGCCAAATCCAGAATAACCAAGACTGCTTCTGCGGATCCGTTCGCGGCCTTCGTCGACGTCGTAATCAAAGCGGACCAGCAGGCTGGCAGTGTCTGCCGTAGTTTGAGTGTAGCCGAGCCGTTCCATCTGTTCTTCGACAAGATCGGCATAGGTCGCAAATTCTAGACCGCCAGCAAGCGCTGGATCATCTGCGACAACGGCAAATGTCTCTCCGGTGGGGGCTGGCAATTGGCTTTGGAAGCGCGAAACATCAGCGTTGAAAGGGGTGGCGCAGGCTCCGAGGCCTGCCAGCAAGAGAGGAACAGAGGCAAGCTTTAAAGATTGCTCCCAAGTGCCCTTAGAGCGCAGCGTTTTTGTCTGGGTGTTCATAAATCTTCCTTCTGTCACCCGCCTCTTATACCCCATTTTCGGTTTTTTGGCGTCCCAAGCCGCAAAATGTGCGACAAGTGTTACATCATTACACTAGGGGCAATGAACGCTATTTGAATGAGCAGGACCGGTTTGCTGTCCCAAAATAGGACAAAAGCCCTTTGTAATCAGCGAATTAGGCCAAGCGCATCATAGGCGCGTTTGAGGGTCGGCGCGGACAGTTCACGCGCTTTATCGGCGCCTTGTGACAGGATCGAATCGAGCGCAGAATGATCCTCCAAAAGCAATTTGAAGCGTTTTGAGATGGGTTCCAGCGAATCGATTAGCGCTTCGCCAAGCACAGGTTTGAACGCGCCAAAGCCCTGTCCGCCAAACTCTGACAGCACATCATCTAACGAACTTTGCGTCATTGCGGCATAGATCGTGACAAGATTGAGCGCCTCTGCGCGTCCTTCAAGGCCCGCGGCCTCGCTTGGCAATGGCTCTGCATCGGTTTTGGCCTTTTTGACCTTGCGCATGATCGTGTCTGCATCATCAGCAAGGTTGATCCGGCTCATTTCAGAAGGGTCGGATTTGCTCATTTTGGCGTTGCCATTGCGCAGGCTCATAATGCGAGCAGCCACTGGCGGGATATAGGGTTCGGGTAGAGTGAAGATCGGCTGTTCTTCGCCCGCTGCATCCTTGGGCGCAAAATCTGTGTTGAACTTTTGCGCTATATCGCGGGCAAGCTCCAAATGCTGTTTTTGGTCATCGCCAACCGGCACATGCGTCGCTTGATAGAGCAATACATCGGCTGCTTGCAGAACGGGATAGGTGAACAGAGCAATGCTCGCACCCTCACGGTTCTTGCCAGCCTTGTCTTTCCATTGCGTCATCCGGTTGAGCCAACCCATCCGCGCTGTGCCGCTGAGCAGCCATTGCAATTCGGCATGAGCGGGCACTTGCGCTTGATTGAACAGAACCGATTTATCGGGATCGATCCCGCAAGCAACGAGTGCGGCGATCATCTCGAGCGAGCCTTTGCGCAAAGTGGCGGGGTCATGAGCGACCGAAATCGCATGCAAATCGGCTAGAAAGAACAGGCACTGACCGCCTTCTTTCATCTCATCTTGCATCGTCACCCAATTGCGGATTGCACCCAGATAATTGCCCAAGTGAAGATCGCCTGTTGGCTGAATGCCAGAGACAACTCTGATTGG
>CAZTFZ010000089.1:3788-7084 GCA_964613105.1 uncultured Porphyrobacter sp.
TTGATCGGATTGGTGCTCATGGGTGAAACTGCTCGAATTGTGTGAACTAGGCTTGGCGGCGCATTAAGCGGGCTAGGGTGCTCTTGTCGAGTATGCCGAGGGCTAAGGCTGCAAAACCATAGCTTACAAGGCCTGTCCCAAGAATGGCCGCAATCCCGCCAATTTGGGATAGAAACGCGCCGCTGAACCACCCCTCGATCTGGTTCATCAACCACCATAGACAGCCGCCCATAATTGCTGCTGCAAGGCTGATTTTCGCTAGCCTTCCCATCAGCGCTACGGGCATGCGGAAATAGGCTTTGCGGTGCAAAATTGCGCTCAACAAGGCGATGTTGCACCACGCACCGATCGCGCCAGCAATGGCCAGACCAAGCACGCCAATTTGGGGGACCAACCAGATGTTCAAGGCGATTGTGACGATCAGCGATAGGCCAGCCGTCACCACCGGAGTGCGGGTGTCTTTCCGAGCGAAGAAATTGGGCGTCAGCACTTTGACTAGCACATATGCGGGCAGGCCAAGCACCAGACCGGAAACGACTGTGCCGGTTATAGCTGCATCGGATTGAGTGAAGGCTTGGCCTGTCATGAAAACCTGCACAAAGGCTGTGCCTGTAAAGAACAAAGCGACAGCGCAAGGCACGGTTAAGAGCATTGCGAGCTCTATCGCATTGGATTGCAAGCGGGCGGCTTCTTCGGGTTCCTCGCGCGACAAATGGCGCGACAATGCGGGCAATATCGCTGTGCCAAGCGCAATGCCGATAATGCCAAGTGGCAGCTGGTTCCAGCGGTCGGCCATGTTGAGATAGACATAGCTGCCAACCTCAAGAGTGGAGAGGAAAAAGAGGTCGACGAAGCGGCTGATCTGGTAAATACCTGCGCCGAATATGGCGGGCACAACCAGCACGCCCAGCTCTTTTACGCCGCCTGTGATGCGCGGAAAAACCAGCGACAGGCGAAAGCCAGCGCGGTGCATCCAGACACCCAGCCAAATGAGCTGGAGCAAGCCCGAAATTGAAAGAGCCAGCGACATCCACAGAGCGGTTTCGCGCCGTGAGAGCAGCCCGGGCTCCAGCGTCGCGCCATAAGTAAGCGCACATATTAGGCAGATGTTGAGCAATATCGGCGCTGCTGCTGCTGCTGCAAAACGCGATAAGGAATTGAGGATCGCGGCAAGCAAGGTCGCGAGGCTCATAAACAATAGATAGGGGAAGGTGATCCGCGCCATCATCACTGCTGCCGACAGATTGTCGCTGTTTTCGGCCAAACCATCAGAGGCAAAATATTCGACCACCCACGGCATCACAAGCATGGCTATCGCGCCAAAGACGATGAGAAGTGGCAGCAATACTGCGAGGATTTGCTCGGCAAAAAGGCGCGCCTCGCTGTGATCGCCGCTTTCACTCATCCGCCGGTTGAACAATGGTACAAAGGCGCTCGCAAAAGCGCCCTCGGCAAACAAGCGTCGGAAGATGTTGGGCAGCATAAAGGCAAGCTGCCACGCATCGCCCATCGCAGTTGCACCCAAAACGCGCGCAACCAATATGTCCCGGACAAAACCGAAGACCCGGCTAACCGCTGTTAGCGCGCCAATCGTCCCGACATTTTTTAACAGGCTCATGATGCAAACCGGCGCATGAGAAGAGCCAGAGGCTTAGCTTGCCGCCTACAGACCCAGCGGCCTTAAGCGTTGCCGCCATCAGTGCCGGCTGGAACGCCGCCACCCGCTTGCTCTTGCGCTGCTTGGGCGATGCGCTGTTGGTAAAGCGCCCCAAAATCCACTGGGTCCATCACAAAGGGAGGGAAGCCGCAATCTCGTGTGCAATCTGCAATCACTCGGCGCGCAAATGGGAAGAGCAAGCGCGGTGCCTCTGCGTAAAGAAACGCATGAGCGTGATCTTCTGGGATATTGCGCAAGCCAGCCAGCGCGCAATAGGACAGTTCCAGCAGGTAAAATTTGCCCTTTTCGCCTGAGGCTGTGACGGTCATTTTCAATTCGACCTCATGCACCTCTTCATTGACTTTATTTGCGCCAATATTGAGCTGAAGGTCGATCTGGGGCTGGTCAGTCCATTGATAGACATCCGGCGCATTGGGATTTTCAACCGAGAGATCCTTCACATATTGGGCGATAATGCCTGCAGAAGGTTGATTGTCTGCGCCGTTTGCTCCGGCTGCTGGATCAGGATTGATGTCGGTCAAAGTGCCGTTTTCGTCGGCCATGGCTGGGGTTTCTTTCCGTCGCTTGGACTTGAAGGTGGGTGTTGAGTGATTCGACAGTCACATGAAAGCGCCTGCTTAAACTTGCCGCGCGCCTAGCATTTGTCCAGCATCGCGGCAACTGGTCGCATCAGATTGTCGGCTGGTCGGCGTCAGACCGACAGATTTGCGCAATTCACCGCGAGTTGCGCGTTGTCGAATTGTAATTACATCCTATGTAAGGCACATAGAAGCAACGCTCGTCAAAGATGCTATTTTTGGTATTGGAATGCGAGGGCATTGCGCAAAAGCGCAGTGCGAACACTAAAATTAGGTGCATCACGTGATCTTGGAAATCGTCATCCTGGCTATGGTCGCAGCCTTTCTTGGGCTCCGGTTGTATTCTGTTCTTGGCCGCCGGGCCGAACATGAAGAGGAAGTCATTCCTCAGCGGTTTGAACGACAGAACGAGACCGTCGAAGCGCAGGATAATCCAGCCGCGCCAGCTCAGAAGCCCGGTGTGAAAATGGTCGAAGCAAATTTGCCTGCCGCGACGCAAACCGGCATTCGCGCGATTGCCTCAGCTGATAAAGACTTTGACCTGCTGACCTTTTTGGAAGGTGCGAAAAGCGCTTATGGCATGGTCCTCGAAGCCTTCTGGGAAGGCGATAAAGAAACTCTGCGCGAATTGTGTGACGATGATGTCTATGCGAGCTTTGAAGGCGCGATCGACGCTCGCAATGATGCTGGTGAGACGCTCGATAACCGTTTGATCCGGATCGAAGACGCAAGCGTCAAATTTGCCGAGATGGATGGGCCTTTGGCGCGCATTTCTGTCTTGTTCGTGTCTGACATCGCTGCCGTAACGCGCGATAAGGATGGCAATGTCATCGACGGATCGCTCGATGATGCGATTGAAAGCCGCGACATTTGGACCTTTAAGCGCCATGTCGACACATCGCAGCCTGCTTGGACGCTTGACGAAACCGATCAGGGCTAAAGCTTTTAAGGGATCGGGAATTTTCTATGCGGTTAGCAAGGCTATGGGCCGCGACATTCCTGCCTCTGTTTGCACTGACTGCATGCGTGCGGCTCATTCC
>CAZTFZ010000090.1:0-6959 GCA_964613105.1 uncultured Porphyrobacter sp.
GCCGGCTGGTTGATGATGCCGCTCGGCTAGGCTAGGCAGGCTCTAATCACATCAGCACAACAGAAATTTAGGTACCCATGGCAGGCCATTCCAAGTTTAAAAACATCATGCACCGCAAAGGTGCGCAGGACAAAAAGCGTTCTAATCTGTTTTCCAAGCTGAGCCGTGAGATCACGGTTGCAGCGAAAATGGGCACACCTGATGTGGATATGAACCCGCGTCTGCGGCTTGCGGTCAACACCGCCAAAGGCCAGTCCATGCCCAAGGACAATATCCAGCGGGCCATCGACAAGGCGACGGCTGGCGATGATGAGAATTACGAGGAAGTCCGCTACGAAGGCTATGGCCCGGGCGGCAGCGCAATCATCGTCGAAACGCTGACCGATAATCGCAACCGCACGGCGACCGCAGTGCGCACAGCGTTCAGCAAGCATGGCGGCAATTTGGGTACGGAAGGCTCGGTTGCGCACGGCTTTGAACGGCTTGGCCTGATCGAATATGCAGCCGACGCTGGTGATGAGGATGCTGTGCTGGAAGCCGCTATGGATGCAGGCGCAGAAGATATTGAAAGCGGCGAAGAGGGGCACACCATCTGGACCGCATCGGACGATCTGCATCAAGTGGCCAGCGATTTGGAAAAGTCTTTGGGCGCGCCAACGGGTGTAAAGCTTGCGTGGAAGCCCAACATCACCGTCGATATGGACGATAAGGGCGCGGCCACATTGCTCAAGCTCATCGACGTTTTGGACGATGATGATGACGTGCAGACCGTTTGGGGCAATTACGAAATCTCAGATGCGGTTATGGCGACGCTGGAAGCTGAGGGTTGATTGGGCGGGTCGCTCTTTAACAAGCGACGCGAAAAGCAATGATAATTCTTGGCCTTGACCCTTCGCTAAGCTGCACTGGCTGGGGCGTTGTCCGCGCAAAAGGCTCGCGCTTAACCCACATCGCCAATGGCCAGATTAAAACCGATCCCAAGGCGGATATGTCGGCACGGCTGTCGCATCTTTACACCGCCCTCCACGCGGTCATTGCCGAGCATGCGCCGGGCCGCGCCGCTGCTGAGGAAGTCTTCGTCAATAAGAACCCGCAATCAACCTTGAAACTGGCCCAAGCACGCGGGTGCGTTTTGGCCGCTTGCGGAGCGACTGGACTGAAGGTCAATGAACACGCTGCGCGCAAAGTCAAAAAGGCGGTTGTCGGGACAGGCGCTGCGGATAAAACACAGGTTCAGGCTATGCTCAAAGTGCTTTTGCCAAATGCCAATGTGGCTGGCGCAGATGCAGCTGACGCGCTGGCTGTGGCAATCGCCGATGCCCATCTCACGCCAAAGTCATAGGCGCGCAGTACCGGCGTCCAAAAAGGATAGGAAATGACCCCTCAATTGTATGGAATACCAGGCTGCGACACAGTCAAAAAGGCGCGCAAATGGCTCGATGCGGCGGGCATCGCTTATGATTTTCACGATTATAAGAAAGAAGGCGCTGACCCTGAAAAGCTCTCCGGCTGGATTGCGGCGCATGGCACTGATGCGATCTTGAACCGTCGCGGCACGACATTCCGCAAGCTTTCCGAAGAGGATAAGGCAGGCATTAACGAGACAAAGGCGGTCAGCTTGCTGCAAAGCCACACCAGCATGATCAAACGGCCTATTGTCGAATATGCTGGTGGCAGTTTGGTTGGTTTTAAGGAAGACGAATGGTCTGCGGCGCTTTCATGAGCTTGGGTTTGCGCGGGTTTTTCCTAGGCCTTTTTCTATTGCTTCCCACATCGGCTATCGCCCAAAACGCATTGGCATCTATGTTTCCATCCCCTCTACTTATCGCTCATCGCGGGGCTAGCGGCGAACGGCCTGAGCACACTTTGGCGGCCTATGAATTGGCAATCGATCAAGGCGCGGATTTTATCGAGCCTGATTTGGTGGTGACCAAGGATTTGGTGCTGGTCTCTCGCCATGAAAACGAGCTTTCGGGCACGACCGATGTGGCCTCTCGCGAGGAATTTGAAGACCGCCGCCGCGACAAGACAATCGACGGGCAGTTGGTGGCTGGTTGGTTCGCTGAGGACTTCACCTTGGCTGAATTGCGCACGCTTCGCGCAAAAGAGCGCATCCCCTCGGTGAGGCCTGAAAATGCGCGCTACGATGGGCTATACCAAGTGCCAACGCTAGCCGAGATTGTCACATTATTGCGTGCAAAAGAGGCAGAAACCGGTCGCGAAATAGGCCTCTACCCAGAGCTGAAACATCCGACATTTCTGTTGCAGGATGCCGGAATTGATATGGTCGATCTGCTGCTCAAAGAATTGCGCGCTTTGTCGATCACCCCTGATGATCCGATTTTCATCCAATGTTTTGAAGTAGGGCCATTGCAACGGCTTAGCCAGCGCAACGATTTTCAACTGATCCAATTGGTCGGCACGCGCGGCGGGCCTGCCGATGAACCAGCGATGCGCTATGCCGATATGCTCGCTCCCAGCGGCCTAAAGGACATAGCGACCTATGCTGACGGGGTCGGGGCTGACATTCGTTTGATCCTGAATGATGATGGCGCGCCCAGCGCTCTTGTAAAGGACGCGCATGATGCTGGCCTGCTGGTGCATGCATGGACCTTGCGGCGCGAGAATGGCTTCATCCCAGCAGCGCTAAGGATGAATGACGATCACAATGGCACAGGAGGCTTGCCAGCGCTGATGCGCCTTCTGGTGAGCGCCAAGGTGGATGGGATTTTCACCGACAATCCGCGCGAAGCTGTGAGCGAACGCTCTCGGTAACTTAGGCTCGCTAATTTTGGCCTGCTAATCTCGGCGCGCTAGTTTGGGGCGCAGTTTCAACAACGCCAGATCAATCGCGCGTGGCCGTAACGATGTAATTGAGCTGAATGTCCTCGGACAGGTGCAAGCCTTTGGAAGGCGAGAACGCAATCCCCTGAGGCTCGCCCATGGTCAGTCCTGCATTGGCCAGTAATTCAGATAGCTCTTCCGGCGTGATAAAGTCATCCCAATGATGCGTGCCGCGCGGGATCATCCCGATCAATTCTGCCCCTTCGACCAGCAATAGCCGCGATTGCGTGGTGCGATTGGGGGTTGAAAGCGCCATCATTCCGCCCGGCGCTAGCCGCTTGGCCAGGGCATCGACAAAGGCCTGTTTGTCAGCGACATGCTCGATCACTTCCATCGCTGTCACGAGGTCAAATTCGCCCAGATTAAGCGTAGCGATATCGCCTGCAATATAGCGTATATCAAGCCCAGACCCTTCGGCATGGGCAGCCGCTGCTTGAGCATTTTCGGCAGCCGCATCAACGCCGGTCACATCTGCGCCCAGCCGCTTTAACGGCTCGCACAACAAGCCAGCGCCGCAGCCTACATCGAGCGCGCAAAGCCCGTGCAATGGGTCGCGCGCGTCCAAATCGCTCATCCAATGCCAGTCAATCGCCTCGCGCAAGAAACCCAGTCTCACAGGGTTGAGTTTGTGCAGCATGGCGCTCGAACCCTTGGGGTCCCACCATTCCTTGGCCAGAGCACCGAAATGCGCCGCTTCGTCTGGGCGAATAGTGGCGGTTGGCTCATTTGCTGTTGAGCCGGGCGAAGTTTTCATTTTCATGGTTCCGGTTGCATCGCTCATGCTGCCCTCGTAACACCATGCGCCGAAAAGGACTAGAGAAAGGCCCGGCTTTCGTGGCGCGCAAAAAGCAAAGAATTGTGATGAAATTTGGCGGAACCTCGATGGCGGGAACCGAGCGGATTCGCCGTGTCGCCAATATTGTCCGCAAGCAAGCCGCCGCTGGCCATGAGGTCGCCGTTGTGGTGAGCGCTATGGCGGGCGAGACCGACCGGCTCATTAATTTTTGCCGCGAAGCCAACCCGCTTTATGATCCTGCCGAATATGACGTAGTGGTTGCCTCTGGCGAGCAAGTGACGAGCGGTTTGCTCGCGCTGACCCTACAGGCTTTGGGCAGCAAGGCGCGCAGCTGGCTAGGCTGGCAAGTGCCGATCAATACGATTGAAGCCCACTCCAAAGCGCGCGTCTCTACCATTGAGGCTGACGATATGGTCGCCGCGATGGAAAGGGGTGAGATCGCCGTTATTCCGGGTTTTCAAGGCGTTTCAGACGAAGGGCGCATTGCCACCATGGGGCGCGGCGGGTCTGACACATCAGCCGTTGCCGTCGCTGCCGCAATTGGCGCAGATCGCTGCGATATCTACACCGATGTTGACGGGGTCTATACGACTGACCCGCGCATCGTTGCTAAGGCTCGCAAGCAAAAAGCGGTGACCTATGAAGAGATGCTCGAACTCGCCAGCGTCGGGGCAAAGGTCTTGCAAACGCGGTCTGTCGGCGTTGCGATGAAAGAGGGCGTGCGCATCCAAGTCTTGTCGAGTTTTGTCGATGATGATGCGGTGCCAGCCGATGAATATCCGGGCACTTTGATCGTGTCCGAAGAAGAGATGAACCAGCTTGTGGAGAAGGGCGAAATGGAACGCCAACATGTTACCGGAATTGCCCATGATAAGAACGAAGCTAAGGTCACGCTAACCCGCGTGCCCGATACGCCCGGCTCTGTGGCGCATGTGTTTGAACCGATGGCGGCGGCTGCCATCAATGTCGATATGATCATCCAGAATGTCGGGCGCGATAAGGGCGAGACCGATGTGACCTTTACCGTCCCCAGCGCCGACCTTGCGCGGGCCGAGGCTCTGCTCGAGGACATTAAGCCGAAGATCGGTTTCAACCGTATCATCACGGACAATAAGGTCGCCAAGATCAGCGTTGTGGGTGTCGGCATGAAAAGCCATGCAGGTGTTGCCAGCACGATGTTTAGCGCTCTGGCGGATCGCGGTATCAACATTCAGGCGATCACCACTTCAGAGATCAAGGTTAGCGTGTTGATAGACGAGGATGAGACAGAGCTTGCCGTGCGTATCCTGCACACTGCCTATGGCCTCGATTCTGAGGAAGAGGCCGCGTGAGCGCGGGCGAATTTGCGCGCACCGCCAAGCTTATGCAGCGCGGCGCTGAATTCCTCGGCAGCGAATATGCGATCCTGTGCGGTGCGATGAGCTGGGTGTCGGAGCGAAATTTGGTTTCTGCCATCAGCAATGCTGGCGGTTTTGGCGTGATCGCTTGCGGGGCTATGACACCCGACCTGCTCGATACGGAAATCGCGGCCACTAAGGCTCTGACCGACAAGCCATTTGGCGTGAATCTCATCACCATGCACCCGCAATTGTTCGAGCTTATTGAGATTTGCCGCAAACACGGCGTCACTCATGTGGTGCTTGCAGGCGGCATTCCACCGAAAGGTAGCGTAGAGGCGATTAAGGGCGAAGACGGAGATGGCGCAAAGGTCATTTGCTTTGCTCCGACATTGGCGCTCGCGAAGAAGCTCTTGCGGTCTGGCGCGGATGCTTTGGTCATCGAAGGGATGGAGGCTGGCGGGCATATCGGGCCTGTCTCAACCAGCGTATTGGCCCAAGAAATGCTGCCCAGCCTTGGCGAGGAGCATTTGATCTTCGTTGCAGGCGGCATCGGTCGCGGCTCTGCTATGGCAAGTTATCTGCAAGATGGCGCATGCGGGGTGCAATTGGGCACCCGCTTTGCCTGCGCGACAGAAAGCATCGCCCATGCTGACTTTAAGAAGGCCTTTTTCCGAGCGAAAGCCCGCGATGCAGAGGCCAGCGTGCAGGTTGATCCGCGCCTGCCAGTCATCCCCGTGCGCGCCTTGAAGAATAAGGGCACAGAAGAATTTACCGCCAAGCAGATGGAAGTTGCTGGAATGCTCGACCGCGAAGAAGTCGACATGATGGAAGCCCAGTTGCAGATCGAACATTTTTGGGCAGGCGCTTTGCGGCGGGCTGTCATTGATGGCGATATTGAAAACGGCTCGCTTATGGCAGGGCAAAGCGTGGGCATGTTGAAGGCCGAGGAACCGGTCGCCGATATCGTCGCGCAATTGATGGATGAGGCCGAGGCCGCCCTAGCCGGAAGAACCGTAGTATGACCGAGCAGACCCCGACATTTGATCTACCCAATGCCTCGACCGATCTTACCGGCAGCGTCGCCTTGGTCACTGGCGCTTCGTCGGGGCTGGGCGAGAGGTTTGCCCGCGTTCTGGCCAGCCAAGGCGCCGCAGTGGCGCTATGCGCAAGACGCGTCGACCGGCTTGAGGCGCTGGCTGCTGAGATCAATGCAAATGGCGGCAAGGCGATTGCGGTCGCGATGGATGCTACTGATGCCGACGCTATGGTGGCGGCGGTCGATGCAGCTGAAAGCGCTTTTGGCACGGTTGATATCCTTGTAAACAATGCTGGCATTCCTGATGCTCAGCTTGCCCATAAGATGGAGCTGGAGCTGATCGACCGCGTGCTGGGCGTAAATCTGCGCGGCCCTTGGATCTTGTCATGCGAGGTCGCTCGCAGGCTGATGGCCGCGAAAAAGCCTGGGCGGATCGTCAATATCTCCTCGACCGCCCATTACAGTTACAGCGGGGGCGGTGCAGCGCTTTATTCGGTCACTAAGACCGCGATTGCACGAATGACCGAGACGCTCTCCACCGAATGGGCCTATGCCAATATCAACGTCAATGCGATTGCGCCGGGCATGTTTGTAACCGAGATGACCGATGGCATGTTTGAACGGATTGGCGACCCGCGTCCCGGCCTTGCGAGAAAACGCGTGCCTGTGCCTGCGCAATTGGACTCAACCCTGCTCTATCTGGTTGCACCGTCGAGCGAGTGTGTGACCGGCGCTGTGATCAAGGTCGAAGATGGGCAAAGCGCGAAAGGACGTCTCTAGTCTTTCGAAGGGAGATTATAGGGGCCGCTTAGCCTTCCAGCCAGCCGCTCTCTTTCAACTCAGCAACGCGGTTGCGAGCGATGGGCACCTCTAAGCCATTAATGAGCTCTAGCTGCCAATTGCGTTTGACCTGCGATGCGCGTGTTACTGCGCCGCGTGCGAC
>CAZTFZ010000091.1:0-6921 GCA_964613105.1 uncultured Porphyrobacter sp.
GCCAAGTGCCCACCCGGCGCACAACGTCGGTTTGCAGATTGGCCCAGAACAGCGGGATGTCATAGACGTGATAATTGTTGCCCGGCAGAACCCCTTGGCCAAGATCGGGCGGGTCACCGATGAGCAGCAGTCCTTGCTCGTCACAGCGCGCTGGAACAGCCTCTGGCACCAATTCTGCACTGCTCATTCCAGCATCGGGAACCAGAGTGCCTAGGTTCGCGCTGGCTGGCGCTGTGCCGCCCACAGTGCCAGTCAAAGGATTGACGCAGAGGATTGGCCCGTCTCCGCGCTTGGTCCCACTCAGGCTTTCGCTGCCGACAAAACGGCTCATCAGCATGGATGTGTCAAACGGCTCTGCAAAGCTCGACCATGTGACAATGCAGGCGCTCTGGTCTGCTTCTTCGCATGCCTCAAAAGGCAAAGCGGGCAAATCATCTTCAACCGAAATTGGCCAGCCAATCGGATAGGAAGCGGCAATCCGCTGTTCTAGCTGCGTGCCTGCGATTTCCTCGCGCATCAGCCGCAAAAGATGCAGACTGCCTTGGCTGTGGCCTGCCAGCACGATTGGCAGGTCAGGATCAATGCTCTCGACAAAATAGGCAAAGGCTTCGCGCACATCACCGTAAGCTGCATCAATCGCTTGGCCCGCCTCTGGCTGGTCTGTTAGGAATGCTCCTGCAACGGCTTGGCGATAGCGCGGTGCCCAGATTTCATCAGCTCTGTTAAAGGCGCTCGCCATACCGCGCAGGAACAGACGAGCGCGCCCCTCTGCAGTTTCGTCTCCAAGCTCGGCATTCCACTGAGCATCCTCGGTTAGCGCAAGCGGGATGTAGCTGGTGGGATGAACGAAAAAGACCGCAAAATCGGGCGTAGCCTCTGCATCCACCGGATCGGCTGCGCGCGACGAGCTGGTTTCAAGTGGATTGCGCTGTGTGGCCAAGCTGCGCTCCGCTGCGGGTGTGTCGGGCGATGCTGCTGCGGCTTCGGGGCTAGGCGCTGGTTCGGCAATGGCGGGTTGATAGCGGGCCGGATCATTGTTTCCCAAGCCAGGCCGCGAATACCACATGGCTGGGTCTTGATAGGCATTGGCCGCCAAGGCTTTTTGCTCAACAAACTCGCCGCGGGGAACCAGAGCCAATTCCGTTGCTTCACGCGACCAAATGGCGAGCGCAATCGCTCCAAGGATTATCAGAACGATGATGACAGCAATGAGATAAAGAAACTTGCGCGCCATGTGAGCGGCTCCCTACCTACTGGGTTACTCGCCAGAATTCGCTGGGCTTGCGGTTTGCGGCGAAGTTTCTTCCAAAGCTGGACGCAATGTCGACCAAGCACGGCTGCCGCGCAAGGATGTGAACCAGCTGATCGGGTTCCAATTTGTTGTCCCGTCGAGCGAGAAGGTGATGAATTCCGCTCTCCCTCCGATATTGGACAAAGGAACAGCGCCGCCAAGGCCCTGAGCTGACACTGTTGCGCGGCTGTCGGCAGAATGGTCGCGATTGTCGCCCATCACAAAGACATGATCTTGCGGAATGACGACGGGGCCAAAATTGTCGAGCGTCTGCTCGCGGTGATCGATGACAAGATAGCTTGCGCCATTGGGCATGGTTTCGCGCAAGACCGGCATCTCGCAAATCGGTTCGCCCGCTTCATTGCGCACGCGCATGCCGGGATAGTCAGATTCGGGGCAAGGAGAGCTAAGGTCAACGGGCACTTCGATGGCAGGCTCTACCTCTTGAACCACTGGCTCTCCATTGAGGATAATCTGGCCTGATTGGACAGCAATTGTATCGCCGGGCAGGGCGACAACGCGCTTGATGTAATCCTCGTCTCTTTCAGGGTGAACGGGGATCACGATATCGCCATATTCGGGTGTATCGGCCCAAATGCGCCAATCGCCGCGCGGGGCGAGGTGGAAGCTAATCGAGGACCAGCTCCATCCATAAGGATATTTGCTGACCACCAGCCGATCGCCTTTAAGCAGGCTTGGCATCATCGATTCTGAAGGAATGTAAAACGGCTTTGCGATAAAGCTGTGAAAGGCCACCACGGCCAGCAACATCGCCGCTAAACCGCGAAACTCGGCAAACCAATTGATGGCTTCATTGCCGTTTTCTTCGCTCTTGTTTTTTGTCTTTGCCACGTGCTTTGGGTCGCTACTCGTTTGATCTAAAGCTCAGTCGATAGAGCCGATAGGGTGGGCTTCGATGATAACAAAGGCCTGCGCCCATGGATGATCATCGGTGAGGGTTAGATGAACGCGCGCCTCATGGCCTGATGGGATCATTTTCGCAAGCCGCTTTGCAGCGCCCCCCTCTAAAGCGAGCGTAGGCGCGCCCGATGGAGCGTTGATAACGCCAATGTCTTTCATATAGACGCCGCTGCGAAATCCTGTGCCGACAGCCTTGGAAAATGCCTCTTTGGCAGCGAACCTCTTGGCATAGGTTCCGGCGATGGTGAACGGGCGTTTGCGGGCCTTTGCGCGCTCTACCTCTGTAAAGACGCGGGTCTCAAACCGCTCGCCAAAGCGTTCAAGCGAATTGGCGATCCGTTCAATATTGCAGAGGTCTGAGCCCATACCGATAATCATATGAGAAAACTCGTCATTACAGCTGAGGTGAGTATCGCTGCGGCTACGCTTGCGGCAGTCACGCAATAGGCCGCTGTCCGATTGTCACGCTTCCACAGCATGATCGTTATCAAAGCAGCACCTGCGGCGACCAAAAATGGCGCAAACAGCGCAAGCAATTCTATCGCAGGAATGCCGGCACTGCGATAGGCCTCTGATCCGAATAATACGCCAAGGCTTGCGAGCGAGGCAGTCGCCAGCAAAATCGGCGCATGGCAGACCAGCATCAGCAATAAGGGCCAAGTGGGACGGCGAGGAATTTTGGTCATCAGACCGGCAGCCTAGCGTGCTTCGTCCATAAGTTCACGCATTTGCTTTACCGCTGCCTCTAGGCCGACGAACACTGCCTCGCCAACCAGATAATGGCCAATATTGAGCTCTGCGATATGCGGGATGGCGGCAATCGGCTGGACATTGTCATAGGTGAGGCCGTGGCCTGCATGGGGTTCTATGCCATTTTTGGCAGCGAGGGCTGACATGTCGGTGATGCGCCTAAGCTCGCTCTCGATACGTTTGGCATCACCGTCCAGATAGGCATGAGCATATTCGCCAGTATGAAACTCCACCACAGGTGCGCCCAGCCTAAGCGCTGCATCAAGCTGGCGCTCGCTTGCTTCGATAAACAGGCTCACGCGGATATTGTTATCGGCCAATTGGGTAACGATAGGCGCAAGCTGATTGTGCAGGCCCGCTGCATCAAGGCCGCCCTCGGTCGTGCGCTCCTCGCGGCTTTCGGGCACGATACAGGCCGCATGCGGGCGATGACGCAACGCAATTTCGAGCATTTCGGGCGTCGCGGCCATCTCTAGATTGAGCGGTAGATCAGTAGCCGCTTGAATGCGCTTTAGATCGTCATCGCGAATGTGCCGCCGGTCCTCGCGCAAATGGGCAGTAATGCCGTCGCCGCCGACTTGTGCGACAATTTCTGCAGCACGAATCGGGTCAGGATGATCGCCGCCGCGCGCATTGCGAATGGTCGCGACGTGATCGATATTGACCCCAAGGCGCAGTTTTGCTGCCTCAGCCATTGGGACAAACTACAATTGCTATACCGAGGGTCATGACGCTCGGCTGCCCGGCTTGGTGATCGGCACAGCAGCCAATTCAGCTGGAACGTCCTCGGGATCATAGCTGGGGAAAGTCATGGTCAGCAGTGGGAAGAAGGGGACGCCCAAATCGACCTCTCCATTGGAGCGGTCTACGAGGGACACCTCGGCAATCACTTTGCCGCCCTCTTGTTCGACAGCGGCAATCGCTTCGCGGCTGGAAAGACCAGTCGTGACAACGTCCTCAACCATCAACACCTTTGCGCCTTTTTCGAGACGAAAACCGCGCCGAAGGTGAAATTTGCCCTCGGGCCGCTCAAGAAACAGTGCATCTTTTTGCAAAGCGCGGCCCATTTCATGCCCGATGATGATTCCGCCCATTGCAGGGCTGACAACAACATCCACTTCGGACCTAATCTCGCGGGGGAGCGTCTGCGCGAGCGCTACGGCCAATCTCGCGGCGCGGTCGGGGTTCATCAGCACCCTTGCGCATTGCAAGTAATGGCCGCTGCGGCGCCCTGATGAAAGCTCGAAATGCCCCTCTAACAAGGCTTCGCTAGCGCGGAATTCTGAAAAGATTTCTTCTTCTGTCATGGCCTTGCACAAAGCGGTTGAGCAGCGTTTGTGCAAGCATATTGTGCACAAGTTGCGCGCTAGTGCCCTTGAATAGGTGGCAAAGACTGTTGCGTATTTTTCTCCGCTGCCCGCTTGAGGGTTCGGTGAAGCCTGTTATAGGGCGTCGTCAAACATGCCAACTTCTTACCCTTTGCAATGCGTGGGGCCAGAAGGGGGTGACCGACCAAGCAGATGTGGGACCATTGCTGCCCGCCGCTATATAAAGTGATTGCAGAGTATTTATGAGCATGTCGAACACGCTTTTTTCATCCCGCGACAAGCAGCTGCCCAAGCAAATGGTGGCGCTTGTGATGATGGTTATTGCAAGTCTTGCGCTTGTGTTTGCAGCTGGTTCAGCCGCGGCCCAAGATGCTGCGGTTCAGGCTCCAGTGGATGCTGTGACGGTTGGGGCGGAAGACGCTGCTCCCGCCGAGGCAGCCGCAGCGGCAGATGCGGCCACACCGGGCGGTTATGTTCCGATGAAGCCGACCGAGGGCAAGGGTATGCCGACCGCTGGTGGTATTGGTTTTCAAGACCAATATTCTGACGATGGCAAATACGCGTTGTGGATGCATAATGCGATCCTCATGCCGGTAATCACGGTTATCAGCCTGTTCGTATTGGGCTTGCTTTTGTGGGTCGTGGTGCGCTTTCGCCGCGGAGCCAACCCCAATCCTTCCAAGACCACGCACAACACTCTGTTGGAAGTTGTCTGGATCCTCATCCCATCGCTCATTCTGGTGGTGATTGCGGTCCCTTCGATCACATTGCTGGCGCGTCAATATGAAACCCCGCCAGAGGATGCTGTGACGATTAAGGCAATCGGCTATCAGTGGTATTGGGGTTATGAATACCCCGATCACGGCGTTGGCGAGATCATCTCTAACATGCTGACAGATGAAGAGGCTGCGGCGCGCGGCGAACCAGAGAAGCTCGCGGTCGACAACCGACTGGTTGTGCCTGCGGGCGTTCCCTTGCGTATTCAGACCACGGCTGCTGATGTGATCCACGCATTCTCTCTACCCAGCCTTTGGTTTAAAGTTGACGCTGTTCCCGGACGCTTGAACGAGCGTTTGCTGACCATCAATGAGCCGGGCGTTTATTACGGCCAATGCTCCGAATTGTGCGGCGCTCGCCATGGCTATATGCCGATCACGGTTGAAGCGCTGCCGATGGATGAGTTCCGCGCTTGGGTGATCGAGCAAGGCGGGACAATGCCGGGCGAGGCAGAGGTTGCTGCTGAAGCTGAAGCTGCCCCTGCTGATGCAGAGGCGCCCGTTGAAGCAGAAACGGCTGCACTTACCGATGACCGCCAGAACGCTGGCTAAACCACTTAATTCCTTGAACCGTCTAGCACCGCGCTAGGCCGACGAAGAGATAGATAACAATGGCTACCACCGCTGATCAATTTCAGGCTCACGCAGATACACATGATG
This sequence comes from uncultured Porphyrobacter sp., assembly GCA_964613105.1. Taxonomy (GTDB): domain Bacteria; phylum Pseudomonadota; class Alphaproteobacteria; order Sphingomonadales; family Sphingomonadaceae; genus Erythrobacter. Next base: position 5,727 of record CAZTFZ010000091.1, read on the forward strand.
CGCATGCAGACCATAAGCCGGGCTTTTTTGCTCGCTGGTTCATGTCGACCAATCACAAAGATATCGGCACGCTCTATCTGATTTTCGCGATTGCTGCGGGCATCATCGGCGGCGTTATCTCTGGCATTATGCGGATGGAGCTGGGCGCGCCCGGCATTCAATATCTGGGCTGGTGGGTTGAGCTGCTTGGCGGCGAATCCAGCTTCGATGCCAATGTGCATATGTGGAATGTGTTCATCACTGCGCACGGCCTCATCATGGTGTTCTTCATGGTTATGCCGGCAATGATTGGCGGCTTTGGCAACTGGTTTGTGCCTTTGATGATCGGCGCGCCTGACATGGCGTTCCCGCGGATGAACAATATCTCGTTCTGGTTGACCGTTGTTGGCTTTATCAGCCTGCTGTTCTCTATGTTTGTGCCCGGCGGCACAGGCCAAGGGGCAGGCGTTGGTTGGACAGTCTATGCGCCGCTCTCGACCACTGGCTCGGCTGGGCCAGCGGTAGATTTCGCGATCTTCTCGTTGCACTTGGCTGGCGCAGGTTCAATCCTTGGCGCGACCAATTTCATCACCACGATCTTCAACATGCGCGCACCCGGCATGACGCTGCACAAGATGCCGCTGTTCGTTTGGTCCGTGCTGGTTACGGCATTCTTGCTATTGCTCGCTTTGCCGGTCCTCGCAGCGGCGATCACCATGCTGCTAACAGACCGGAATTTTGGCACGACCTTCTTTAATCCTGCTGGCGGCGGCGATCCTGTTCTGTATCAGCACTTGTTCTGGTTCTTCGGTCACCCAGAGGTTTACATCATGATCCTGCCCGGTTTTGGTATGATCTCGCAGATCGTCTCGACCTTCAGCCGCAAGCCAGTGTTTGGCTATCTCGGCATGGCTTACGCTATGGTTGGAATTGGCGTTGTTGGCTTCGTAGTGTGGGCTCACCACATGTACACCGTTGGCCTCGACGTGAATACGAAGATGTACTTCACGGCTGCGACGATGGTGATTGCGGTTCCGACCGGCATCAAAATCTTTAGCTGGATTGCGACCATGTGGGGCGGCAGTCTGGAATTTAAGTCGCCGTTGGTTTGGTCGATGGGCTTCATCTTCCTGTTCACCGTTGGCGGTGTGACCGGCGTTGTGCTTGCCAATGGCGGTATCGACGACAATCTGCATGACACCTATTATGTGGTGGC